>DATHFS010000460.1:0-6349 GCA_035317975.1 Cyclobacteriaceae bacterium
ATCGCCTTTTCGCTGGTCCTGGCTAATTTGAAGCGACCCGTCAATTCCCTTTCGGTAACGAGTACCGTTCGCCATGCGGATATCAAAAAGTTCTTTTATTCTTTCAATAATTTCAAGCTCACCACGATTAAGCACGAGAACCTGGAGGGAAAAATTGACATGAAGGCGACGTTCCGCGCTAACGTTGATGCCGACTTTGCAATCGCTATGCCCAGTGTCTATGGCGATATCGATTTGTCGATCAAAAATGGAAAACTGCTTAATTTTGTGCCGCTTGAGAATATGAGTACCTTCTTATTTAAAAGGCGTGATTTCAGCAATGTCCAATTCGGTGAGATACGATCTCATATGACCATCCGGGGAACGGAAATCGATATCCGGAAAATGGAAATTGAGTCCAGTGTGCTGAGGTTATTTGTCGAAGGCCGCTACAGTTTAAAAAACAATACCGACCTGGAGGTGCAAGTGCCGCTCAGTAACCTGAGAAAGCGAAACAAGGATTACAAGCCGGAGAATGTGGGCGTCGATAGCAGGGTGGGACCCAGTGTATTTCTTCATGTCTACAATGATAATGCGGGGAAAACTGTGATCGGCTATGATCCTTTCAAGAAGCATGTGAAGAAAAGACGGAGAAAGGAGTGACTCCGAAAATTTTACCGCGGAGGCGCAACGAAGGCGCAGAGAATTGTTTCCCGCAGATCGCGCAGATTTACGCAGAATTGATCGGCCTAAAACAGCAGTGATTTGCATGAAGCATTTCACGCAACGGCCGCAAGGCCAGGCGCAAAGAATTCTCATAGAAAACGTCTGCGTAAATCTGCGCGATCTGCGGGAAACAAATCTGCGGGAAACAATTCTTATAAGTACCTTAGCCCCATGAATAAGTTCTCCATTTTATGGATTGTATTGATCACGATGAGTTGCTCTATCGACAAAAAGAAACAAGGTATGGACCAGGCCCGGGATAGCACGGGGGTAAAGGAAACAAACCCCACATTAAATGTTTATACGCTTGCCAATAAAAACGGGCTGACCATGCGAGTCACGAATTGGGGCGGGAGGATTATGTCGCTTATGGTGCCGGATAAAAAGGGAATCCTGGGAGACATTGTATTGGGATACGATTCATCTGAACAATACCTGAACGGCAATCCTTATTTCGGTGCATTGATTGGAAGGGTGGGGAACAGGATTGCCAAAGGAAAATTCAGTTTGGAAGGAAAGGGGCATAATTTGGCTATTAATAATGGAGTGAATGCCTTGCATGGAGGACCTCACGGATTTCATAACGTGTACTGGGAAGCGATCCCCTCCGCTTCGACCAACGCCCTTGAGCTGCACTATCTCAGCAAGGACGGAGAAGAGGGTTACCCGGGAAACCTGGATGTGAAAGTGACGTACACCCTGACCGATAAAAATGAATTGATGATTGATTACGCTGCAACAACAGACAAAACAACGATTGTTAATTTGACTCATCATTCTTTTTTTAATTTGGCCGGGGATGGCGGTGGCGACATTCTTAAGCATGAGATCATGATCCCGTCGGATCGGTTCACCCCCGTTGATCAGGGATTGATCCCTACCGGCGAATTGAGGAAAGTGGAAGGTACCCCCTTCGATTTCAGGAAACCCCATGCCATCGGTGAGCGTATCGGCAACGATGATGATCAGCTTCGCTTCGGCAAAGGCTATGATCACAATTGGGTGTTGAATAAGAAGGGGAATGACCTCTCCCTTGCAGCGCGGGTAACCGAGCCCGTTAGCGGCAGGGTGATGGAAGTGTGGACAACCGAGCCGGGGCTCCAGTTTTATTCAGGAAATTTTTTGAATGGGAAGGACATTGGAAAAGGAGGGAAACCGTATCCATTCCGGGGCGCTTTTTGTCTTGAAGCCCAGCATTTTCCGGATTCCCCGAATCACCCTGAGTTTCCTTCGATTGTATTGAGGCCCGGTTCAGCGTATCAACAGAAGACGGTGTATAAATTTCTGATTGCGAAATAGTCTTGGTCCAGCATCGGCCCTCGAGGACGATGTGCGAGCGTTGGACCGGGAACGTATCGTCCCCTCGGAGACGATACTTGACCGTGTTTAGCGTAGTCTTTAGCGGAGGACGTTGCGGGAGCCTTGGATCAGGAACGTATCGTCCCCTCGGGAGACGATACTTGACGGTAGCGGGCCTTGGACCGGGAAGTTAGCAGCCATTGTACAGTTCGTTCACCAACAACCCACCGTTCGCCCGCACTTGCCCGCCTTTGGCGTTCCGAGCACTGCGAGCTTTCCAAGACGTGTGTGCTTAGCAGCGAGGAATCTTCTGGCATGAACGAGGCACTAACTACAAGGGAACCCCAGGCATAAACGAGCCAGCTTATTACCAGAAGATGCCTCGTTCCTCGGCATTAGAGACGTGGGGAGAGCATTCCGCCCCTCGTCAGTCGGCGCTCGTTCCTCGCGCCTCCTTCCTCGGGGTGCCAGGGAACCATTGGAAAGAGTTCACCTCTTCAATTGAGAGAACCCCCGCGCGTTGGCCCCCTTTAGGGTTGGGGTGGCGCGAGGGGAAGCCGGGGATAACCCCGCCGTTGTACAGTTTGGGCACAGTCAGGAGGTCAGGGAATCATTCCATCTCACTGCCAGGACGATCAGCATCATGGCTACCAGCACGACGGAAGAAATTTTATGGACTCGTTCGTCAATTTTTTTCCGGGTTGCAAGGAAAAGAAGAACGGCAAATACAATGAACTGGACCGGCTGGGTGTACAAAGGATGTCCGGTCACAAACACATTGTTCAGCAAGGACAACACCGGCAGCATCGATGCCCAAAGAAAGAACTTCCGGTAGCTGGCGTAGTAAAAAACCTTCAGGTCGATTTCACTACCGGGTTGAACCAACGGGAAGAGGATGCGGGCCAGAATAAAAAGGTTGATAGGATAGAGCAGTACAAACAGGAAGGTGGGCAAGCGCAGCGATTCAAATTTCCGTAGTTCGTATGTCGACCACCATTCATCGATGTGAAGGAAGAAAACAAGAATGATCCACAGCACATGCGGCCAATAAATCCTGACGCGATGCCATTGATGAACCAGGTCAGCAACGCCGGTCACGATTTGTGTAATCCCCATTCCGAGGATGATCGAAATAAGTACCGTTACATATTCAAATGGAGTCATAGCGTGATTGTTGATTCAAGATAAAAAAAATAAGTCAGGGACGTAAAAACCGCATCTTTTGAGGTTATTTAAATTGATTCTAAATTGGTTTTTTCCACTTTTTCAAAGAGGGACTGAGCGCAATTCCGGGATGACTAAGCTAATCGAAAATAATCCAGTTGAAGCTTTAAATATATTTGAAATAATGCGTTGGGGGTGTAGATTTGTGCCACCTTCAAAAAGTTGGATACCTAACCGCATCATGATGAAGTTCAGAATTTCCGGTCTCACGTCTGTTCTTTTAGTCCTCATCAGTTTCATCACCTTTGCCCAAGAGATTCCCAAAGATCCGGCTGCGATCAGTGCGGGTGAAGCGCTGTTTAATGGCAACTGTAAAGCGTGTCACCGGGTTAAAGTAAAATTAGTAGGTCCTGCCCTGGCAGGATTTGAAGGACGTGTACCTTCCGTCGCCTGGGTCCTGGGTTGGGTCCGCAACTCTTCCAAAGTAATCGCCAGCGGCGATGAGTATGCCGCAAAAATCTATAACGAGTACAATAAGAGCCAGATGACTTCTTTCACGGGCTACACCGATGCTCAGATCTTGAGTATCCTGGCGTACGTGAAAGCGGAAGCGGCGAAACCCGATGTTGCCGCAGCCCCTGCAGCAGGAGCGGGACCGGCCACAGGCGAGCCCTCCGTTCCAACGGCCTACCTCGATGCCATCCTGATCGGGATGCTTTTGATCTTAATCCTGTTGGTCATCATTCTTGCCCTGATTATCTCCGCTCTCAAAAAATACCTCGATCAAAAGGAGCTGCCTGCAGAAGAAAAAGAAGTTGTTCGTGCACCGTTTACATTCGGCACCATCATGCAAAGCCGGGGATTTATCTTCCTGGTCTGCTTTGTCGTCGCAGCGGTTGCTTTCAAAAGCGTCATTGATGGGCTGTATTCCATCGGCGTACAGCAAGGGTATCAGCCGAAGCAGCCAATCGCCTTTTCCCACAAGTTGCATGCCGGCACATACGAAATCGATTGCAAGTATTGCCATACCGGCGTGATGAAAGGCAAACAGGCCAACATCCCTTCCCCCAACATCTGTATGAATTGCCATTCGCAGATCAAGAAAGGCTCTCCGGAGATCGCGAAGATCTATGCGGCCATTGGCTATGATTCGGTTACCGCTTCCTATACAGGCAAACAGAAACCGATTGAATGGGTACGCGTTCACAACTTGCCCGACCTGGCTTATTTCAATCATGCTCAGCACGTCAACGTGGCCGGTGTTGAATGCGCGACCTGCCATGGTCCGATCAAGGAAATGGACGTAGTGAAACAATACTCCCTGCTGACGATGGGGTGGTGTATTGATTGTCACAGAAAAACAGATGTGAATACGAAGGGCAATGCTTATTATGATAAGTTGCTGGAACTTCATAATAATAAAAGGCCAATGAAAGTAGAGGATATCGGCGGGCTGGAATGCGGGAAATGTCACTATTGATCGTAAAAGACGGCGAAGTATCGAATTGAGGAAATCGAATAACGGATAACGGTTCTATGAGTAACAAAAAGACATACTGGAAAGGCATTGAAGAACTGAAGAACGACCCCGGATTTGTAAAACATGCCGATAAGGAATTCGTTGACCTTGGGGTAGAGCAAGACTCCGGCCACTCGCGAAGGGATTTCCTGAAAATGATGGGCTTCGGAATGTCGGCAGTTGCCCTGGCTGCGTGCGAAACTCCTATCCGCAAAGCGATTCCGTATATTCAAAAGCCGGTAGACGTTGATCCGGGCATTCCTAACTATTACGCCTCTACCTATATTAATGGAGGCGACTATTGCAGCATTGTAGTAAAGACCCGGGAAGGACGTCCGATCAAGATCGAAGGGAATAGTCTTTCCGGCGTTACGAAAGGAGGAACCAGCGCACAGGTAGAAGCTTCTGTCCTTTCTCTATATGACAACTACCGCTTGCGCGGACCCAAGATTGGAAATGAAAATGCGAGCTGGGAAGATGTGGATAAGCAAGTAATGGAGAAGCTTGTCGGAATTGCAGGCAAAGGCGGACAGATCAAGATTGTGAGCAATACCATTCTGAGTCCCAGTACCCGGCTAGCGCTCGAAAAATTCAAGGCATCCTATCCTACGACACAGCATATCCAATACGATCAGAATTCCAACTACGGAATGCTGAAAGCGAATGAAGAATCGTTTGGAAGCGCTTTTATCCCTTCCTATGATTTTAGTAAGGCGAAAGTCATCGTCGGCATCGGCGCTGATTTCCTGGGCACGTGGATTTCCCCGATTGAATTTGCCAAACAGTATGCTTCCACCCGGGAGATCAATGAAGATCATCGGGAGATGTCGCGGCACTATCAGTTTGAGAGCAACCTCTCCCTGACGGGAGCCAATGCCGATTACCGGACAGCCATAAAACCTTCCCAGGGAGGACTGGTGATCGCTCAGTTATATAACCTGATTGCGGCCCAAGCCGGACAGCCGGTGTTGTCGGCGGGTATCGAAAAGATTGCCAACCTCGAAAAAGCGGCAGATGATTTATGGGAAAGCCGCGGCAAAGCCCTGGTGGTTTCCCGATCCAACAACAAGGCCGTTCAGGTGGTCGTAAACGGCATCAATGTCATGTTGGGAAGTTATGGTTCTACCATTCTGCCCCATATCCCTATCAATTTCCGGCAAGGCAACGATGAGGCCATGGCGAATTTCATTTCCGACGTTGAAGGAGGGAAGGTCGATGCCATTATTTTTTACAACAGCAACCCGGTCTATGATCACCCCCTGGGTGAAAAGTTGGGCGCTGCATTAAAGAACGTGGCCCTGACGGTTTCAACTTCCTATACAGAAGATGAAACGGCTTCGGCATCGGGTATCAAAGCTCCGGATCACCATTATTTGGAATCGTGGAACGATGCAGAACCGAAAAAGAATTTTTACTCGCTGTCTCAGCCGGCCATTACCCCGATTTTTAAATCCCGGCAAGCGCAGGAAAGTTTCCTCATCTGGTCGGGCGAGACGAATGTTGATTATTTCAATACGGTAAAAGAGAACTGGAAGAACTGGTTCTACTCAAAGCAAAATACAGCGGCGAATTTGCAGACCTTCTGGGACCAGTGCTTATATAATGGTGTGTATGAGCTGGGCGCCGACGAATTCAAGGGCGTTTCCTTCGCCGGCGATGTGA
>DATHFS010000461.1:0-6242 GCA_035317975.1 Cyclobacteriaceae bacterium
TTCTCACCCCGACAACATACCAATCATCTGTCGGCAAGAGCCCGTAAATCATACGATTTCCGGGCTTTTTCTTTTTCCGGCAATCAATCAGTAACAAACAATTTCAGCACTTCTGAGAACCAAACGGTGAACCGTTTTTGCGACTATCGCCAGTTTACCGGATACGTTATAAGTAATTGAACATCAATTACTTATAACGATATGGTGGTCTCATTTGGGTGGGTTTGAATGACCATTTGAGATCCAGTTCACCGGAGGGGTCATTTAAACACAAATTGTTATGAGAACTACGAACACATTCGGAATCCAATTCATCACAAGGATGAACAAAGTAAAGGACGGACTTGCACCGATCTATGCGCGTGTTACTGTTGATGCCCGTCGCGTATAAATTTCGCTCAAACGTTTTATCAATCCTGTTGAGTGGAACGGAAAGAAAGGAGTTGCACGTGGCAACCGTGAAGGGGTCAAGTCGCTGAATCACTACCTGGAAGAAGTCAGATCGAAGCTGGTCGGCTGCTACAAGGAAATGCAAATCCAAAAACAATTGATCACCGCAGATGGGATCCCTGTTTGAACGAGGTACTGATTTTCGGTATATTCAAGCATTGTTGGCGCAAAGTTCAAGCTGAACGACTGAAATTTACACGCATGTTACCAGGATAGGATTTGACCAGATACGGTGTACAAAAACAGCATTTTCCAGCGGCTATGGGCACGTATTGGCAAAATGATATAGCATGTATAGGGAACAGGCATAGATGGTCGGTAGTTAGCGGCAAGCAAATAGAAACGGGGAAAAAAGCCGCAGTCATATGACTAAATTAAATACTGTTCCAATAATAGAATTTAAAACAGCCGAGACATTTGAAACTTGGCTCATAAAGAATCACGATAACTCAAATGGGCTTTGGCTCAAAATATTCAAGAAAGATTCGAGGAAAAAGACCATCAGCTATGCAGAAGCACTTGATGTAGCTCTTTGCTACGGGTGGATTGATGGTCAAAAACAGGCACATGACGAACAAGCCTGGCTGCAAAAGTTTTGTCCGCGAAGCGCAAAAAGTATTTGGTCCAAAATAAATACTGGACATGTCGAAAGATTAATCAATGAAGGTAGAATGAGACCCGCAGGATTAAAAGCTGTCGAAAAAGCCAAAGCAGATGGTAGTTGGGAAAAGGCATACGATTCCCCAAGCAAAATGACTATACCTGAAGACTTCCTAAAAGAACTTAGCAAAAACAAAAAGGCAGAAGCGATTTTTATGGGTCTCAATAAGACCAATCTTTTCTCTATTGGATTTCGCCTTCAGACTGCAAAAAAACAAGAGACAAAAGAAAGGCGCATGAAAGAAATTATTGAAATGCTGGCAAAAGGGGAGAAATTCCATTAAATAATTCAGCTAAGCGGCGACAATTATTTGGAAAATGCCAGCACAGAGGTCTTTTAGTGTAAATCCTATAAACATTAGTTTATTCAGGCCAATACCATTCCCCCGTCCATCAGTATTTCGGCGCCAGTTATGAAGCCGGCGTAGTCACCGCAGAGATAGGCAACCATCTTGGCCACGTCTTCCGCAGTGCCCATCCGGTTTAATGGAATCCGGCCTGGCAAAGAGTCTTTGATTCCTTTGAGGGTAATTTCGTCTAAGCCAATTTTATTCATTACTTCCGTCTCCGTTGGGCCGGGACTTACTGCATTGACCCTTATCTTTCGGGGTGCCAGTTCGAGGGCCGCATTTTTCATAATGGAATTCAGTGCGGTTTTGCTGGCGGAATAAATGGCTGCTGCGGGCGTGGTCCGGCTGGCTGTATTGGAGGACAGAAAAACCACAGAGGCCCCATCTTTAAGAAAAGGTATAAACCTACTGAGAGTAAAGAAGGCGCCTTTGAAGTTGATGTCAATTACATCATCGAACACCTTTTCAGTAGCGCCTTCGATACTGGACATTCCTAATATACCTGCATTGATGAACAGGATATCGATCTGCCCAAATTTTTCTTTTACCGCCTCTGCCAAACTCTCGATATCGGAAATGCTGGCCTGATCAGCCACAATCCCTATGACCCCGATAGATCCTGCCGCCTGCTCGAGAGCCGCTTTTCGTCGTCCGGTTATGATAACGTTAGCCCCCTGTTGCTTAAATTCCTTCGCTGTCGCAAAGCCTATCCCACTATTGCCGCCGGTGATAACGGCGATTTTGTCTTTTAAAAATTCCATATTTTAAGATTGAGGAGTCAAATCTACGGGATAATTGGTATAACTTTGTTACCAGTATCACGGAGTATACCAATATGGGAGAACAGGCAAAAAAAGAAAAAGTCAGACAGGTGTTATCCAACCCCCGCAACCAGAAGGAGGAAGTGCAGGCGTTGCAGGATACCATCTATGTTATCGGTGGCAAGTGGAAACTTCCTATTGTCAACTCGCTCTGTAACGGAAACAAACGGTTCAGAGACATTGAACGAAGCATACCGGGTATAACGACCCGGATGCTGTCAAGGGAGCTGAAAGAAATGGAAGCAAATAAATTGGTAAAACGCACCGTTACACCCAACACGCCGGTGATGGTAGAGTACACGGTAACTTCCTACTGCCGGTCCTTTGGGGATATTATTTTAGAAATGATCAAATGGGGTAAGCAGCATCGAAAAAAGATAATGTCGCCCTGAGTGGAGATTCCGCTTACCCTTGACCACTTATCGCATGGAACTGGACTAGTCTATTTACTGATTACTTTCGCCGCGACGGGTCGTAGTTTTTGACGATTATGTTTCAATCACTAAAACGGCGCGTTCAAATCCTGTGGATTTACTGAAGAGGCATACTCAAATTTAAAAGCTATTCCATAAAAACAGTCATTTAACGGCGTCAAATCCCGCGTGTTAGAACCTGATAAATCGTAAGCGAAAAAAGACAACCGTGAGCTATCAAACAAAGTAAATTGAGCTTTTGAACAAAGTAGGATACGAACAGTCTTATTACCTTTGTCTTACTTAATTTTTAAAGCAATGACAAAAATATGGTTTATCACTGGCAGTTCCAGAGGACTAGGGCGCAGCCTGACAGAAGCAGTATTGGCAACGGGAAATAAGGTTGCCGCAACCGCAAGAAATCCGGAAACACTAGACGATCTGGTCAGGAAATACCCGGATCAAATCTTACCCATCGCGTTGGATGTAACGGATAAGAAACAAATTATCGTAGCGGTTGAATCGGCAGTGAAGCATTTTGGACGAATTGATGTTCTGGTGAATAATGCCGGCTTCGGAATAACCGGAGCGGCTGAAGCGTTCACCGACGAACAAGTTCGCAGTCAATTGGAAACAAACCTATATGCACCCATTGAAATAACCAGAATAGTATTGCCTTACATGCGCAAGCAACGCTCGGGGAGAATTCTACAAATAAGTTCAATTGGCGGCCGCGTTGGTAATGCAGGAATAAGTATTTATCAAGCGGCCAAATTTGGGCTCGGCGGTTTCAGCGAAGCGCTTGCAAAAGAGGTGGCTCCGCTTGGAATACGCGTCACATCAGTAGAACCAGGTGGATTTCGAACGGATTGGGCCGGATCTTCGATGAGTTTTGCAACCAAGGTAGAAGGCTATGAAACTACGGTTGACCAACGAGCCGAAATTTTTTCCAGTGGGAAGTTTGTTCCTGTGGGTGATCCCGACAAAGCGGCAAACGTTATGATTGAACTTGTTGAGCATCCCGACCCACCTGTTCATTTAATCTTAGGCAGCGAGGCTGCGGCCATGTTGAAAAATGCAGATGCTGCAAGACAATCGGAATTCGAGAAATGGATGCCGGTAACTATTTCTACCGATCACGATGACGCTGTAAATTTCATGGACACAAAAATGGGCCAAATGCTCTTGAACCAAAAGAAATCGCTAGCAGGGTAAAGGAAAGGGATGCGCTTTAAAACGATTTTACTCCAATGATCAAAGAAGCTGACGGTAAAAGAGCAAGCATTCTCTTTGCCTGTTATGTGCAGACGAGCAGAGAGGGAGAGCAATTTATTCCTGAGCATGTTTTCAGCTACACACTGGCTGGACGTTCAGAAGTTTTCCTGGGGAATAGACGTTACCTTTTCAAGGCTGGCGATTTCAGGCTGTTCAGAAGAAATCAGTTGGTCCGGTATGTCAAGTTTCCGCCTCCGGGCGGAGAGTATCAATCCGTCTCTGTGACGTTGGACCAGAAAATACTTCGAAGCTTGAACACCGGGCATACTGCACCTTCACGAGGGTTTCATCGTGCGGAAAATGTAATCCGGCTGAAACCCAATAGTTTGTTTACAAACTATGTCGACTCCTTAACCCCTTACATCAATCGCCCCAACGACATCAACAAAGCATTGACCACCCTAAAGGTGAAAGAAGCCGCGATGATTTTACTTGAAACAAATCCTTCCTTGACAGAGGTATTGTTTGATTTCAGCGAGCCTGGAAAAATTGATTTGGAAGCGTACATGAATGAAAATTATAAATACAACGTTGACCTAAGCCGGTATGCCTATCTCACCGGGCGAAGTTTGGCCACATTTAAAAGAGATTTCGAACGACTTTTCCGGACTTCACCCAGCCGATGGTTGCAACAAAAACGATTGAGCGATGCGTATTATATGATCAAAGAAAAAGGCCTGAAATCATCTGATGTGTATCTTGAAGTTGGCTTCAAAGACCTTTCCCATTTCTCTTTTGCATTTAAGAAAGCGTACGGTATTTCGCCCTCGAAGCTAAACTGAACCAATTTTTGGCGGAATCGACACCCTTGACAACCCCTCCGTCCCGATTGCTATCTGATTGCCATCGGGACTGAAGGGCGGCTTCGGTGAGAAATGGAGATACATGTTGGCCCTTTCTAGCACCCACAAATCACATTTTGCTGTGATATTTGGAATTATTGAAGGCCGCAAAAAGGGTGGTCAGCTAGCGCGGAATTTCCACCGTGGTCACCGTCAGACGAAAAAAAACTGATCACGCTCCACGGAATCGCTACTTCGCGCAATTCTATTTTTGTCAGCAAGAGTGGTCTCTATTATTTCTTACGAGCAGTAATAAATGAAAAACCCGGAGACCGTTTTAAATGTGTCAGGGTTACCGAATGAAAACCAAAAGTTTCCAACCATTGCTTCACTACATCAAAATCATAAGCCCTTCCACCAGCAAACAAAAACAGGTTCCAGCCGATTAAAGAAGCAACACCTTTTACGAAAAGAGAACCTTTCACATTAGAATATTGGTCAAGAATGGCAATCGTACCATTGCTTGCTGTCGCATCGGCTACCTTTTTAAATAGGATCTGATTGTTTGCTTCGTCAAGTCCATGAATAATGTTGCCAAGGAACATAAAATCATATTTCTCAGAAGGTAAACTCTCTTTTTCAAAGTCTGCTTCCACTAAGTCAATTCTATTTGCCACGTCTGTTTCCTGAGATAATGTAATCTTCGCATTTTCCAGACCGATAGCCCAGTCTAGAACGGTTGCCTTTAAGCCCGGATATTTCCTGCAAAATTCTACGCAGTACAAACCATGTGAACCGCCTATATCCAACATTCTTTTTGGGGAACCAGATAATGTAAGGCGGGATACAACTTCTTTCACTGTACTTTCACCCAGCCAACGCATGGCCACCTGAAATGAAGTTGCCACTTCGCCTTCTTTCATCATATCATACCCCATCAATCCGCCTCGTGGATTGGTTTTCACTGCTTCTGTGGCATTATTGAGATTTTCGTTAAGGGCTCTGAAAAACGGAACCATGCCGGGAAAAAGGTCAATAGGAAAAGACCGCTGCATGGCGGTTGATAAGCAGTACTTGTTTTCTTTTTTATTTATATAGCCGAGGGTAATCATGCAGGTCAGCAATACCTGCAAGCCATGCAAGGAACAATTTGTTTTTTGACTGACTTCTTCAAGAGTAAGCGATGCCTCTTTCAAATGATTAAACAGTCGGATGTCTCCCGCGGTTAGCAAAGCAGAAGCCTGAAACAAGTTAATGCACGTGTCCAGCAAAGCAGTCGGAATAATTCCGTTATTAATTAACAGACGTTCTATCAGGTTTGGTTTTAGTGGCATATAGGGTGTTTCTTATAAAATTAACAATTACCCCGCTATGTTAACAACGTATTACGAATGGATTGAAATTGGGCCACTCTTACGTTGACCACCTGTTGGACCAACCTTGGCCAGATCATTTCAAGCGATGTTGTGCTAAAAGGGCGGTGGGCGGATT
>DATHFS010000462.1:0-2842 GCA_035317975.1 Cyclobacteriaceae bacterium
CGACAGAGATTCCGATACCTCCGTCTCCTGGCTGTATCGCCTGATCCATAGTTTGTTTGGTCGTGATTACCGCTTTGGTGGTAGGGTCGAGCGCGAGCCCATAATCCTGGGCAGTATGACTTCCTGTATTTAATTTTAAGCCTGCACCGATCAGCAAGTTGCCATTCGTTGCTGTGGCGGGATTAAATACCCAGTAGGTTGCATTAAGACGAACATCTCCCAGACCCTTTGCAAATACGCTATAGCGGGTTCCCTCCAGAGTTTGACCGGTGATAGGGTCTTTTTTTGTTGCCAGAACCTGAGAACGCTCATTGTGAACCCATGGAATAGCAACGTTAACCTGGAGGCGATCCGTGACGCCATACGATATGTTGACATCGACGGCATGAGAGTAAATATTCACCGCATTCCCTTTCTCATTGCCATTTTCGTCGAAGCCACCCCCTGTTGTCTGGCGCTGAGGTTGTTCGGCAGTGCCAACAAAGTGGCGAAAGGAATGAAAATAACGGTAACTGCTGCCGATCTGAAATTGTCCTTTTGGAAGGGTGTATCCATTTGTTGACAGTGGATTGATTCCACCCATTTGGCGAACGGCTACACAACCTTGCGCCTGCACATTGGAGTGAGCGGCAAGGCATACTATAAGAAATAAAAATATGTAAAATATCAGTTTCATGTGATTGAATCGTTAAGCAAGTTGATGCGGTTAAACAGCATACAGATGGTGCCTTACATAAGGGAACCCTGTATGAACTTGAAAAGCGATCAGGCCTTCAGCAGAATAAACAGCCTGATCAGGACAGGCTTGGTTTGGGGGGAGGGGAGAGTACGGGGCGGTCCTGCGATAACAGGTTGGTATTCCGGTCTTGTGTTGAAAATTCTTTGCACCAGCCCTGACAAGAGATCATTCTTAAATCGAGAAGGGGCTCGTAATCTTTTACTAATTTACTCAGCAGGACGATAGCATGCTGTGAGTCCGTTGTGGGAAGGTCATTGGATAACTTAATAAAATCCCTGAAGGCACCGAAGAGCTCCTTCTCCTTATGGTCCCGGATACAAACGATGTTCAGGGTATCGTTTTCCAGTTTCTGTTTTACCAGCTTAAAGAATTCACCATTATGCTCAAACTCACCGTTCACACGCTCGTACCCGACAGGCATGGGATAAGGTAAGGTGATCGGGATCCGGATCAGGATAGTTTCGTCCCTGGCATAATTGTCGCTATCCAGGCGTGAGACAAGTTCTTGCTTAGCCTGGTACCGCAGCCCCCAAAAAATAGCATAGTATCCCCCGACGTTAAATAGGAAAATGGCCAGTAACAGGATAGTAAAGAGTTTTTTCAGATTTTCGGATTTAGCCCATAGCATAGTTAGGAAAAGAAACCCGGAGTTCAAAAAAAATGCGGTTCTAAATGCGGAGAATAGACTAACCTAACGGTTGTGAGGGGGTCGAAGGCGAATTTTTCACCGCAGAGGCGCGGGGGCGCAAAGGAGGCGCGAAGAAAAAATGGGTTTTGATTTGCTTTCAGTATCGATTTGTTCCTCTGTACCACCCTTGCGGCTGCGGTAAAAAAAATTGTCTCTGCGCCTCCGCGTCTCTGCGGTGATAATGCTACTTTTAAAACCATGAAGATAAGCTTAGCACAATGGGCGCTGGTCGAAGAGATCAGAGCCGGTAAATGGAAGACCCTCGATTTTCCAAAAGTGGCCCAAGAAGATTTTGGGATCAATGGGATCGAATTTGTCAATACGTTATTTGAAGTCCCTACCGAGGGCTATCTTCAGACGCTGAAAAGAAATGCATCGGACTATGGGGTGACCATGGTGCTGATCATGGTGGACGATGAGGGAGACGGATGTTCGCCCTCAAAGGAAGGTCGGAAGCAATTTGAAATTAACCACCGCAAGTGGATCGATGTAGCGCACTACCTGGGATGCCACGCTATCCGCACCAACTGCCGCGGTCCGGAGAATGTAGCGAAGAACGAGGCCTTGAAGTGGGCCGCAGAATCGTACAACATGCTGTTGGAATATGCCGTACCGGCAAACGTAAAGGTGGTCATCGAAAATCATGGCGGTGTTTCCAACGATGGTGATTGGATACTATCACTGATGAAGGAAGTCAATAGCCCATACCTTGGGACTTACCCCGATTGGCGGGAGCCAGGCCAGGAGTTTGATAACTATGACTATCTGCTCAAGACCCTTCCGTATGCCGCCGGGATGTCGTACCGGAACCAACCCACAGAGGAACTGACTGCAAGGATGATCAAGCTCAGTCACCATTCCGGCTACCGCGGGTGGTATGGGATTGAGTCGAATGGGAGGGAGGCGGTGAAGAAGGGGAAGGAGTTGTTGATGAAGTATTTGGCGGGGAAGTAGGAGGGGGTGGTGATCGGTAATCGGTGATCGGTGTATTCGGTATAAGGAGTTAACTGGTTCAAGGACGAATGACCGAAGACCGACCTAATCCAATACATGAAGCGTCACCCAATATTTATAGGCTACTAACACCTTCTGTACTTTAGACAACCGATCGAGGTTGAACTTACTGACCCGGGGGAGGAGCAATTTATTGATCTTCGCCAGGATTTTGAATGCTGTTTTCTTTATCATAGGATAAGGCTCCCCGAAGATAGGATGTTTTTGGATGAAGACAAGTTCCAGGTTTCAGGATACACCAATCGACTTGCGACAAAACCACTAATGACTAATGACCAATAGCCAATAACTCCTCTTAGGAAAATGGAGTGGAATAGTTAAATTCAAAAAAAATTATCTGAATGAAGAACGTTCGTTTTAGTGTTAACACATTTGTTTTGACCATGCTTTTAGGTGTCCCT
>DATHFS010000463.1:0-5539 GCA_035317975.1 Cyclobacteriaceae bacterium
TATCTGGGCGCTGATCTCATAATCACCGGGAATTTGGGAGTCCAGTCCGGAGGCCACAGTCATAAAATGTTCAACCGCTTCATCTCCTTCTTTCACATAACCGAGTTCATTGATCTCGTCCAGGGTACCCTGGCAGCAAGCGTTCAAAAAATGAAGTAGAATATATTTACAAGGCACCAATCCATAAATTTCGGTGCGATTGCAGGTGGACAATACAAAGAAATGCTGCAGGCAATCGGAATTATTCAACGTATAGGCTTGCATGGCCTGCGCAGGGGAGATCGCATAGTTGTTCCGGTGCGATACATCCGCCTTTTTGAAGTTAATACCGACAACAAAAAGACGGTTGAAATTGGTCCAGGATCCCGGTTGAATCATATTAAATGCCAGCAAAGAAGCCTCATTCCATTTCTTAAAAATACCTCTATCCGGATAAAAAGTACCATCTCAAAACTTTTTAGTAAAAAGGGTCTCCTTATTTGGAAATTATCCAAATTGCGCCGTGAAAACGAAAGGATTGATACTGGTAAATCTGGGTTCACCCGACAGTTACCAGGTGAAAGATGTAAAAAAATACCTCCGGGAGTTCCTGATGGATGAGCGGGTATTGGATGCGCCCTACCTGGTAAGAAAAATGATCGTCGAAGGCCTGGTCCTTCCCTTCAGACCGGCAAAATCGGCTGAAGCCTATGCTTCAGTTTGGATGAAGGACGGAGCCCCCCTCAAGGTTCTCACCGATGGATTCAAGGAAGAATTGCAACACCTGGTCGACCTTCCCATTGCCATTGCCATGCGCTATGGTCATCCATCTCCTGCCGCGGCCCTAGAGGCAATAGAAGAGATGACAGACGAACTGGAGGAGATCTGGATTGCTCCACTCTATCCGCATTACGCGATGTCTTCCTATGAGACTGCCCTGGTGTACGTGAAGAACGAAATACAAAAAATCAAGCCGGGCTTACGATTGCATATTCTTCAGCCCTTCTATCAGGAGGAAGGATATATCCACTCCCTTGCACAATCGATCCAACCTTACCTTGCAGCGGAATTCGACCACCTCCTTTTTAGTTACCATGGCCTGCCGGTCCGGCACCTCAGGAAATCAGATCCAACAGGAAGCCATTGCTATAAAGTGGAAGGGTGCTGTGACCGACCTTCTCCTGCCTGGCAATTTTGCTACAAACACCAGGTCATTCAAACAACAAAATTAACCGCCAGCCAGCTTGGGTTAGCCCCGGCCCAATTCAGTTACAGTTTTCAATCGCGCCTCGGTCAGGATGAGTGGATTAAGCCCTTCACCGTGGAGCGTCTCGAGAACTTCCCGAAGGAGGGTATTAAAAAACTTTTAGTGGCTTGTCCCGCTTTTGTTGCGGATTGTCTGGAAACGCTGGAGGAGATGGCTATCCGCGGGAAGAAGACTTTTATGGACGCCGGGGGTGAATCGTTTCATCTGATACCCTGCCTTAATGCTTCTCGTCCGTGGGTAAAAACATTCGCCGGCTATTGCAACGAGTCGGACGGGCAATTCAAAACCAGATGGAAAGCGGAAGCCATGTCGTAATTGTTGGCGCCGGAATTTCAGGTTTGACGATTGCCTTCCGGCTGAAAAAAAAAGGAATACCCTTTTTGCTCTTGGAAGAATCCGCAGTCGCAGGAGGCAAAATAGGCACCCTGCAGAAGGATGGATTCGAACTTGACCTTGGACCCGTATCGTGTGCAAGGAACCCTGCGCTGGATAAGCTCATCCACGATTCCGGATTGGAAGGGTCGGTGCTCCTTCCCTCCAAAACCGTTAGTAAAAGATTCATTTACAGCAGCGGCAGACTGCACCCGGTTGTGCCGCACCCTGTCAAGCTGCTGACGAACAACATTCTCAGCCTTCGGGGACGACTGAACATTTTTAAAGACTTACGGGTAAAACAATCCGCCGCCTACGCTGAGGCCGCTTCCTCCTTCGCCGAAGCGGCTTCGGCGGACAAGCCGGCGGGCAGGCCCGCCTACGCTGAGACAGCCCCGGCGGGCGGGCCGGTGCTGGAGGATGAAAGTGTTACCGACTTTGTTCAAAGGCATTTTGGAAAGGAAGTTTTACAAAAATTATTCGATCCGGTTTTAAGTGGAATTTATGCCGGTGACCCGGACCGGCTCAGTGTCCTGTCGGTGCTGCCCTTATTGAAGAAACTTGAAGGTGAAACCGGTTCGGTGATCAGAGGGTTGTGGAGAAACCGCAGGAACCTCAATCTGAAGCGCGGGATTATTTCCTTTCAACGGGGGTTTCAATCGCTGACGGAAACGCTGGTAAAGGAGATCGGACCTTCATTACACCTTAACACCCGGGTAGAGGAGATAAAACAATCAGGTGAAGTAATCGATGTCGTTGTCACTGAAAATGGAGAACGAAAAAAAATAATTAGCCGCAAACTGATCCTGACCTTACCGGCTCCGGGAGCGGCTGTTCTCCTTGCTAACCTTGATCTTCCTATTTCCGAAACCCTGAATTCAATCCCCTATAACCCAGTGAGTCAGGTTTATTGCGCTGTTGAGAACAAGGATTTCAATCCGTTCGAAGGTTTTGGTTTTCTTGTCCCATCGGCGGAAAAAATGATATTGATGGGGGCCGTTCATAATTCGGGATTATTCGCCAAAAAAGCGCCAGCCGGGTATTCCTTGTTTACCTTGTTTCTTAAAAGCCGGTATAACGATGAGGCAACCCTGCGCCAGCTCATGCAGGAATTCATGACCATTCTGAAGATCCGGTCGTTCCCAAAAGTACTTCATATCCAGTCATGGCACGAAGCGATCCCTCAGTTCGAGGTAGGTCACTACCAGAAGCTCCAGAGGATAGCAGAGTTTGAAAGAAATAACCCCCTTGTCCATCTGGCCGGTAATTACATTTCCGGTGTTTCTGTTGGCGACTGTGTGAAGTATGGCGATCAGTTAGTCAGCACCACTGATTGGTGACATCCAGGGTTTGGGCAATTCAGGGAGTTATCATTCTGCGAAAATCTGCGGGATCTGCGGGAAATGATCTGCGGGAAACAAATCGCAAAATACTCAAATACGTTTTAAACCACTCAAACTGGAAAGGCGTACATAATTGGCATTTTTATTCCAAAAGACAATAATTATGGCCATTTTGCAGACTAATCAGGACATTCTTGTAAAATGGAGAAGGCAGCTGCAGAGAGAGAAATAGAAGGAAATACCCAAAAAGGAAATTTACGGCTTTTGTTTGCGCGGGACGACCTTTCGCTGTTGACGGCCGAGAATCTGGAGGCTGAGACGGTGACATTTGAAAGTCAGCTCCTCAAGGGTATTATTCATTTTTATTTTTTCCTGGAGGGAAGTGCTGTTTTTGAATTTGGTCCTCATTACAGCCGGGAAATTCAAAAGCAGCGGAATTATTTCTTTTACAATCCTGAAAAAGACCTCTCCTTTCAACTTAAGCTCGCCCCAGAATCGCGAATGGTTTTTCTCACCATTTCGCTGGACAGCCTGCACAAGCTTTTTATTCACGAGGCGCTGCCCTTCCTGAAACCGGAGAATGTCAACCGCAAGTTTTATGACGAACGGGAAATACCCTCGTCCCTGCACCTCGTCCTCAATCAACTCTTCACGGTTCACTTGAGCGAAAACACGGAGAAATTGTACTACCAGGGAAAAGTATGGGAGCTGCTCAGTCTCTATTTCTCAACGAAAAAGCCCGATACAGAAAGTTGCCCCTTCCTGAATGATGAGGTAACAGTTCGAAAGATTAAACATGCCAAGGAACACTTGCTGAAAAACATGGACGCGCCGCCGACGCTGAAAGAGTTGTCAAAAGTGGCCGGGTTGAATGAGTACCAATTAAAAGTCGGTTTCAAGGAAATCTATGGTAATACCGTTTTTGGCTACCTGCTGGAACACCGGCTGGATCATGCCCGTGTGTTGCTGGATTCGGCAAAATACCAGGTAAACGAAGTGGCGTATCAGATCGGCTACACCAACCCCAGCCATTTCATTGCCGCATTTCGGAAGAAGTTTGGGATCACGCCGAAAAAATATTTGATGAACCAGGTGCGGTAGCACCGATCCCGCAGAATTATTTCCAGCAGACCTGTCCGACGAAGCCTCGGCGTAGTCGGATCGCGCAGATTTTCGAAGATTATTTCCCGCAGATCGCGCAGATTTACGCGCGTTAGCTTCGTAATGTTTCCCGCAGATCGCGCAGATTTTCGCAGAGCAATATAAATAGATGTTTTTTTCACCCACTACCCTAGGCACTTAGGCTGGCAGGCGCAGACGCGTCGCCGAAGGCTTGGCGAAGGCGGATCGCGCGGATTCAAACTATCCACAAATTATTATATGAAATGTCATATTGGGGCTCTTCCCAACCCAAAAATGATTGCTGACGGAATCAGTAGCTAGCATTCGGACACGCCTGCGAAAAAAAACGTATCTGCAAAAATCTGCGAGATCTGCGGGAAACACTTCTCGGTAATCCCTTATTAAGAATTATTCTAAATAACCCTTGACATGGATTATTATTTCCAACATATTGCGCACTATTTAGAATTAGTCTTAATAAATTCTCATACAAATGAAATTTTCGAGCATCATCCTCGCAATTGTTTTATTCAGTTTCTGCGCTTCCGGACAAACGGGAACAATCTACGGCAAAGTAAAGGATAGCGCCGGAGCGCCCATTCCTCATGCCACCATCACCCTTGTTCAAACTTCCCATGGCGGCGGCGTGACGGATGAATTCGGGAATTATATACTCAAAAGTGTTGACCCAGGTAAGTATATTCTCCAATTCACTTCCGTAGGCTTCCAGACCATGGCACAATCCGTCAGCGTAATCGCCAACGAAACGGTGGAGGTCAATTTTGAAACGACTGAAGAAATTTCCCTGCTCAAGGAAGTTCAAATAACGGGAATCAGAAGCATCACCGGCATGGGCTATTTAGATGAAGTTCATGACGGAAAAATTTACTCGGGTAAAAAAACAGAAGTTTTGATCCTGGATAGCATGGATGCCAATACAGCGCAGAATAATCCCCGCCAGGTCCTCGGACGCGTCCCCGGTGCAAATTATTCGGAAACGGAAGGCAGCGGATTCCCCAGCAACGGCATCGGTTTCAGGGGATTAAATCCAACCCAATCGGTCGAAACCAACACGCGACAAAATGGCTATAACATCACCGCCGATTTGTTCGGGTACCCGGAATCATACTATCTCCCGCCCCTCGAGGCCGTAGAACGGATAGAAGTGGTGCGGGGAGCCTCCTCCCTTCAATATGGTGCGCAATTTGGTGGTGTGATCAATTATATCCTGAAAAAAGGAAGTACTTCCAAACCGATCGAATTGACTACCCAACAAACGGGGGGAAGTTTTGGGATGTATAATTCCTTTAATGCCCTCGGGGGGCAAGTGGGAAAGTTCAATTACTACGCCTATGCACAATATCAGGGCATGCAAGGGTGGAGGCCCAATTCCGATTTCAGAAAGCTGACGGGTTTTGGAAGGGTGGAATACCAAGCCACGGACAAGATCAAGTTC
>DATHFS010000464.1:0-2399 GCA_035317975.1 Cyclobacteriaceae bacterium
GTCCTTTACCGGAATCTCCTTTAGCCCAACCTTATCGTAAATGAATAATCGATTGCTATCGGTTCCCACCAAAACTGATTTGCTCATTTTGAGGGTGGAGCAGAACAGAAGCTTTAATTTTTCGGGCAGCCCAAAATTGGATTTGACCAATTTGCCCCCGTCCATTTTAAGCAGACCGTCTTTTTCAGTTCCGATGTAGATACTGCCCGCAACGTCATATAATCCTGTAAGCGTACTCTGACCGGATGTTATTTTAATTACCGAATCCGGCCTACCCGCTTCAGGAGAATAAATATATATGGCTTGCTCATTCAGAAAATAGATTACGTCTTTTACGCGAAGGGAAGAAATGATTTGGGTTGCATCCGGCTGACCTTGAGAAAGGGACTGATAGGCCTGCTCACCATCCGGACCCCAGATAAGCTTTCCAAAGCCGCTAAATCCTCCTACAAACACATCGTCGCCTTGTGCAGTCACCGTGTAGATAGGACTGGGTGTTGATATCAGGGACCAGTTGCGGCCGTCAAATTCCAGTACTCCGCTCTTATTGGCAAAATAGATTACTCCCTTGTCATCCTGCGCCATGCCAAACGTGAGGTAGTCAATTCGCTCGTCGGAAGGAGCATAGTGTGAAAGGAAATAATTTCCGGTTTGGGCCATCGATGGAATGCCAACTACCAATGAGCCCACGACCAGAAGTGCTTTCAGTTTCATGTTCAATCTGCGAGTTTCCAAAGGTAAGGGATTAACCAAAACAAAAAAGGTGGGTATTCACCCACCTTTTTCAAGAAGTATTCTCCTCTTATTTAATGACAAAAACAAAATCACTGCCGGGCGCATTGTCGCCGAATTCGCCGGCGCGGGGTTGGGGTTTCAGGGCTTCAACATACGTATTTAATTCCCCCATGGTCAGGATCAGATCTTTGCCGCCGCGGCTGCGGAAAGCTTCCAGCAACTTACGGGCAAAAGGCGAATTCATGCCGGGTCTTCCATCGGGTACATACTCTTTGCCGCCGGAGGTAAGAAAGCGCCGTGTCTTGTAGGTGAGCTTGCGGGTAACCATTTCGGCCTGCGATGCCTCCTTGTAAACTTCATCTTCCATACCCCGGTGAGCCAACGCGGCATCAAACGTTCCTCCGAAGCAAACGTCCATGGCCAGGAAAATGTGGTCGCAAGGAATATTATTGATGATGGATCTCAACCGGTTGTGCGATAGGTAAGTGGTCTTGGCTTCATCATTGGCCAGCGATTCTTTCGTTACCACAAATCCTTCGCCGAAAGTCTGGTCGTACTGGCCATGGCCGGCAAAAAATATGAACAACTGGTCAAGCGGTTTATATTTTTTCTCTGCAAACTCGCGCAGCTTTTTCAGGATATCGGACTGCGAGCCCCCTTCCATGATCTCCACTTTGAATCCATAGTTCTTCCTTATTTCATCCGCCACCATCCGGCCGTCATTCACCGGGTTGATCAGGTCGGGCCAGTTGTCATAGTCGTTGGTGGTAAAGAAAATGGCATAGTCGGTCCTGTCCAGTTTGGAAGCATCGGTCAGGGCCGTCGCTCCAACGTTGATAGACCGCTGGCTGATCGTCCTTACCCCCTCTGCATTTTCAGCGATGACTTCAACCACATTACCGCCATCCATCAGCGTGAGGTTTCGCTCCACCGTCATGGAATTCTTCTCACCATCAGTGGAAGGTTGGATCATCTGGGCTCCTCTTGCCACCGACAAAAGACTTTCTTTTATAGAGAGCGTAATGTTTTTGATGGCCGATGAAGATTCCACCTGGAATTTGATCTTGTACTTCGCATCCTGTGCGTAGTTGGTCTCCGCCACCGGGGTGACCCAGTTAATGGTTGGAACCGTCGACGTCACCAATCTCTTGGGGTCGCTGAAGTCTACCTCAAACTCATTGGTACGGGTGCTTACATTCTGGGCTTTCATCACTGTGATGAACCCCAGCATCAGCGCCAAAGCCAACTGCATTTTTGTTTTCATTTCTTTCGGTTATTTTTTAAGTACGACTTTTCCAGTCTGAATGATATTCTTATTCTGATCGGCGACGATCATCCGGTAAATGTAAAGTCCGTCGCTTGTATTGGATACCGTGGTGTTCCACTCGGATGTATAAAAGCCTGGTGCGAAATCGCCATCGGCCAGGGTAGCCACCTTGTTGCCAAGTAAATCATATACTTCCAGCTTCACCCGGAACGAAGCCGTGTACCCCGGAAGCGAAAACGGAATGGCCGTCACGCCTGTGGTTGGATTCGGGAAGGCTTTGCCCAGCATAATCTGATCCGGTCTGAGCTTATCTCCCAGGTGCTCGCCAAAATAAATTCTGAACCGCCCAGATTCATCCGGATTGAAATTGTAATGGTTCCTCGTCCTCATATTGATG
>DATHFS010000465.1:0-5201 GCA_035317975.1 Cyclobacteriaceae bacterium
TGTGAAGACGGGAGGATCACCCAACGTAAGAGTCGTATTGCTAAGACTGAATCCGATCGTTTGCGCGGACTTCTGCACGGTTATGGACCGGGCCATTTCCGCCGGTTTGAACCGGGAATTTCCAAGATGATAAGCGATGAGTTTTACCTGGCCGGATTTGTTAGGGTATGCGGATGAACTGTATGTTGAAATGATATCAGGATCGTCTGACCGAAACAGTACTTCCTCTTGCGATGTGGTGGTCGCTATTAATCCGAAAGCTTGACAACAGGGAATAGTAGCAGTTGGGTTAAAGGTTATGGTCTGTTCAGCCTTATTAACTACGATTTTCTGATCAACAGGAATAGCTTCTGCATAAATATCATTCCCGGACTGTGACGCGCGAACCGTTACTTCTCCTCCTGCCTTTATCGTCCAAAGGGCACCATCGAAGGAAAGGACATCATTTGAAAATGCTCCAAATGACACCGGCAGTCCTGAAGACGACGTTGCCGAAAGTGCAAACGGGGCATCGCCATAGGTCTTTGACGTCACCGGCAGAAAAGTAATCGTTTGTGGCGCTTTTTTTACGATCAGAAGTTGGGTGACCGTCTGTCCAATGAACGCATAGGTATCCAGCTGATAGGCGGTGATGTAGACCGCGCCGGCACCCTTGATTTTCACCTGGTTATTTTCAATGACGGCAACCGTTGGATCGCTGCTGGTGAAGTAGACCGGCAGAACCGGCGAATTAACTTCCGGAGTGAAGGGAGCAGTCAGGGTATTCTTTTCGGAAAGGGCAGAAAATGAAAGTACAGCGGACGGACGAATCATGAGCAGCGAACCAACGGGGTTGCTGCCGGTGGGTGAACTGTAGTCATAAAGCTTTGTGTACGTACTTCCCCCGGTCAGTTTGAATAGGACGCCCTCGTCGTTGGTCCCGCCGGAAAAGGTGACACCGTACATTTCCGTCCCGGTCGGTTCGACGAGCAAGTCACCGAGCGGAGATTTTCCGTTGATGTTGTCAAAGTCAAGAATCTTGTTAAAACTGCCCGTCGTGGTGATCGTGAAAACAGTTCCAAATCCATTGACACCTCCGGAGGCAGCCATTCCGTATAGGTTTCCATCAGTAAACTGAACCAGTGAACCATTGGGATGAGAACCTGAGGCCGTTCCATTGAAGTCGAACAATTTCATGAAGCCGCTGCCGTCCGTGTTAATACGGAACACTACTCCAAGCCCGCCGGCGCCGCCATCCCGTGTCATTCCATACAACTTGCCGTCAGTAGCCAACAATAAATTGCCGGTCGGATTAGACCCCGTGGCAGCGCCATCAAAATCCAGGAGCTTCTGATAATCAGCGTTCGGTCCCGATTTCTGAACCGAAAATACGACGCCCTTGTCGTTGACTCCTCCCAGTTCCGTCATTCCAAATAATTTTCCATCGGGACCAAGGATAAGGCTTCCTTTTGGGGAACGTCCTTTTTGAGCGCCGTCAAACGCCACCAGCGTCCGAAGAAAATTGGGGTCCATTGCCTCGGTCGAAAATACCGCCCCGCCGCTGAATTGACCATTGGACGAAGTCATGCCGGCGATTGACCCGTCAGTGCAGAAGACAAGCTTTCCGGCCGGATTGGATCCGTTGCTGCCAACATCGAATCGGTGTGCACTACCGTTAAGTCCGCCGATATTGGCCAGAACACTAAGATAAATGCCGTAGCTCTGGTTTTGGTCTCCGTATTCAGTCAGGAAGCTCAGGAAAGTAATTGGTCCCGGAATTTGAAGAAAGCCGGCGCCGTTTCCCGGTCTTTCACCAGCCTGGCCGTCGAAGTCGCTGTATGAAACAAATTCTGTTCCGGCTGTCTTGATACGGTACGGAACACCTTTGTTATAATAACCACCCTTTTGCGTGAGTCCGTAGAGATATTGTTGGGCGTGGGACGAGAGAGCTGAGCCCAGGAATGCTATGGCGATCATTAGCCGCCTGGTATTTCGGATCGGTTTAAGGATACTGAACATCCCAGTAAGATAGTCTATTTGAAGAAGTTTGAACCGGGATTAAACGGATTCAACGGATTGAACGGATTAGAGAACTGAGCGGTTGGGCGATTAGGAAATTGTCAGGAAAACCTTATGTTAAAGATTTGGGTTTGAAGGTCTTCTGATATTGATTTGAGGGCATAATGCTCTCAAAATGGCGCTACTAAGGCATGAGGAACTGACGTACAAGATAATTGGCTGTGCATTGACGGTTCACAAGACGCTGGGAAATGGATTCCAGGAAGTGATCTATCAGCGTTCGCTTGCTCTGGAGTTTGCAAAGAACTCCATTCTTTTTGAGCGGGAAAAAGAGATCCCGATCTTTCGGGGCAAAAAGCCTTCAATTTAAACGCCTCCTCAATAAGAAATACGGCTTCGAACCGTGATGCAGTGTCCACCTAGTCCATTTTAATCCGCTCAATCCGTTTAATCCCGGTTCAAGACTTTTTTGCGGCATTTCCTAAAGTGTTCATTTATGAACATCTTTGTGCACTAAAGAACAAAATAGTCCCAAAAAAGCCGCGTTTCCGGTCGTCCTGGCACTGGCACAGTTTTTCCATGTAGTAAACCCCTAAACCTAGATCTTGTGAACGAAGGCGGTAAAATCCTGATGATTGACGACGATGAAGACGTTTTGCTGGCGGCAAAAATGCTCCTCAAGAAGTATAACTATCATGTTATCATTGAAAAGAATCCCAATAAAATTCCCTTTCTCTTAAATAACGATACCTATGACGTGATCCTGCTGGACATGAATTTCAGCAAGGATACGACGAGCGGCAAGGAGGGCTTTCAATGGCTTGCCCAAATCAAGGAAAAAGATCCCGACGCCGTGGTGATCATGATCACGGCCTTTGGCGATGTGGAGATGGCCGTGCGCGCATTGAAAGAGGGCGCTACGGATTTCATTCTGAAACCCTGGCAAAATGAAAAGCTGATCGCCACCATATCGACTGCCATCCGGCTCAAAAAATCCTATAACGAGGTCGACAAACTTCGCAAAGCCAAACAAATGCTGGAAGAACAGATCAGCCAGCCCTTCCGCGATATCATTGGACAAAGTCAGGCTATTAAAGATGTCTTCAACCTGATCGATAAGGTGGCCAAGACGGACGCCAACATTCTTATCCTCGGCGAAAACGGCACGGGCAAGGAACTCGTCGCCCGCGCCATCCACCAAAAATCGCTGCGCAAGGATAATTCGTTTGTTTCGGTCGATATGGGGGCGATAACCGAAACGCTCTTTGAAAGTGAACTCTTCGGTCACAAAAAGGGTGCGTTCACCGATGCCCGCGAAGACCGGCCAGGAAGGTTTGAACTGGCTAACGGCGGCTCTTTGTTTCTCGATGAAATTGGCAACCTGAACCTGAGCTTGCAAAGCAAATTGCTTAACGCTCTTCAATCACGTAAAGTAACACGCGTTGGCTCGAACCAATCGATGGACGTCGACATCCGGTTGATCTGTGCCACGAGCATGCCGTTGGCGCTGATGGTAAAAGAAGGAAGGTTCCGACAGGATCTGTTGTATCGTATCAACACGGTAGAAATTCATATCCCGGCGCTGTACGAACGGGTGGAAGACATTCCCCTGCTCGCCAACCATTTCCTGAATTATTATTCAAAGAAATACCGAAAAGATGTTTTGTCGATTACACCGGAAGCCATCACCAAACTAAAAAAATATCCGTGGCCGGGCAATGTGCGGGAATTGCAACACGCACTGGAACGCGCCGTGATCATGGCCGATTCGACGACCCTTCAGGAAAGTGATTTTCTCTTTAGCCGTAAAGTCGATGGGAATGTAGCCACCGATACCCTTAACCTCGACGAAGTGGAAAAAGCGGCTGTCATTAAGGCTATTCAATTACACAATGGCAACATTTCCAAAGCAGCCGATGAACTGGGCCTGACCCGGGCTTCGCTTTACCGTAGGATGGAAAAATATGGAATTTAATTGGCGCTCGCCGGTGATGACCCGTGTGGCGATCCTGGTAGCCACCATATTTTGTTTCGCCTACGCTACCGTTACTCAGTCCAATTTTATTCTGATCGTTGGTTTGCTTGGCGCTATTTTTTTCCAGGTGTCCCAATTGGTCAAGGCACTGGAGAAATCAAACGATAACATGACTTCGTTTTTGGACTCCATCCGCTTCGACGATCTATCTTCTTCTTTCAAAACCGACAGCCATGATCCCACGGTTCAACGCCTTCACGGGGAACTGAATGATGCGCTGGCCAAACTGCGAAGTTCCAGGACAGAACGTGATTCAGAGTACCAGTTCTTCAAAAACATCGTGCAACACGTGGGAATCGGCCTGCTGACCTTTAAGAAGGATGGGACTATTCAGATCATGAACACGGCGGCCAAGCGGCTGCTGCGGGTAACGAAGGCCGAAACAGTGGAGGACCTTCGCGTTGTCAGCGACCCGCTTGTGGAAGTTTTCTTAAAGCTGAAAACGGGAGGCCGCGAGCTGATTCGCCTGAAGACCGGCGACGAATCTGTGCAGCTTTCCATTTTTGCGATCGAACTCACCATGCGCGGGGAGGAAGTGAAACTCATTTCCATGAACAACATCCAGAACGAACTGGAGGAAAAAGAAATGGAGGCATGGCAGAACCTGGTGCGCGTGCTGACCCACGAGATCATGAATTCCGTTACTCCCATTTCTTCCCTGGCAGGCATCGTGGAAGAGGATTTGAAACACCGCATTGAAAAGGGGCCTGAAGCGATACTGAAAAAAGATGAGTTACAGGATATGCACCTCTCCCTTCAAACCATCACCAAGCGGAGTGAAGGGTTGATCCACTTTGTAAAGGAGTTTCGCAACCTTACCCACATCCCGGCGCCGAAGTCCACCACGGTAGAAGCAAAAAGTCTCCTGGAAGAACTGGCGATGCTGCATAAAAAGGAACTGGCGGACAGGTCGATCACGTGCACCATCCAGGTAGAACCTGAACATTTGAAGATCTTTGCCGACAAACACATGATTGAACAAGTGCTGATCAACTTAATCAAGAATGCGATCCAGGCCTTTGATGAGCAGGATGACAAACATATTGCCCTCAACGCGTATACCAACGAAAAAGGCCGGGTCGTGATCCGTGTAAAAGACAATGGCCCCGGCATTGATCCCGAAGCCCTGGATAAGATTTTTATTCCTTTCTATTCAACCAAAAAGACC
>DATHFS010000466.1:0-2287 GCA_035317975.1 Cyclobacteriaceae bacterium
GCGTTGGCATCCATCGTGTAAATGAGCTTTCCGTCCCTGGTCTGGTTGGTTGAGTAATCCTTGATCGCCTGATGAACACCGGTAAGCCGGTCCATATCTTTTTGAAGCATCTCCGCCTGTGTACCGGATTGTCCGATCTTGATCTTGATAATAAAATAACCTTGCTTCACGGCGTTGCGGAGTTCGTCCACAGGTAAATTGTAGGAGGCCGTGTACAGTACCGCAACCTTGCTGGTATGATGGGATAGCGCTTGCTTATATGGCGCCGGGATCATAGCGTCAAAATCAGTAAGATTGTTTTCGGCCGCATAGATCAGCCACGCTGCATTATCCACACCGATCAATGCGTTTAATGTAAAAATCGTGTTAAGATCATCCTTGCCCGTCAATGTTTTCCCTTCCGCCATCACCTGTGGAAAAATTTTATCCAGCAAGTCGATTGGTGTGGTAAAAGTCGTTTTCTTTACGATGTGAAGGGCTTTGTCCGTTAACCCAAACATTAATGCGTTTCCTCCTGCCTCAGAATGGGATGTAAATACACCTGGATCAGCATACAAAACACTCTGACTACTAAGGCCAATTTTTTTTATGCCGGATTCACTTTGCAGTTGGCAGGCCGTTTGCCAGATTTCAGTCAGGTAACCACCCTTAAACCCAAAAGGACGAATCAATGGCTCCCGTTCAAAATTGGAATTGACGGATTGGATGGCAATCGTTTTTGAATTTTGGGAGCTCGTTGCTTTGGAATAAACTCCTGAAAAACCGGCGGCTCCCGCCAGGGCCGAAGCCTTAATGAAATTTCTTCTGGATATCATGACGATCTGTCATTGAAATTACGAAATCGTTCTTTATATTTTCAATTCTTCCCAGTTACGATCACCGATTATCACCGAATGGCTGGTTCAAATGGCAGCAGGTATATTATTTAATGTGTACCAGGCTTCTGACGACCATAATAATTGCCCGTCTGCGCCCTTGAGGGTATCCGGCAAACGGAAATAAACTACGCTCTCTTTTTTCAAGCCGGGAATTTCCAGGTAAACCAGTTTGTTATCCTTTGAAATCCTTACCCGGGCTACCTTCAATTTCTCCAGACCTATCTTTGGGCCGCCATAGTTTTGAGTAGAAACATAGCTCCATTGCTGCGCGATCAAGTCAGCGGCCAATAGCTTTTCCTGACCGCTGTTCAGCGGTTCGGTAAACTCGATTTCAAACCCGTCGGGTTTTGCCCGGACTGCCAACATCTCAAACGCAGTCTTTCCATTGAATTTCATCCGTTGTAGTCCATACTGCTTTTCCTTCCAGCTCCAGCCTCCGACCATCCCTACACCGCCAACATACAGCGCGCCATCGGGTCCCCAGCGAAGACGATTCACTCCGGCTTCCAATCCCTGACTAAATCGAAATACGGCACCCTGATACTCGCCATTTATTTTTTCGAGAAAATCCCTGGCGATGCCTCCTTGCGTCACGTCACCGTGAAGCAGTTGTCCTTTATAGGGACCATCCTGCATCAAGACCGGTTCGGAAGGGGAGTTTGCAATTTCATCTTCGGGCAACCAAATGGCAGGCAGTGCCATGGGCGGCGGGGACGTGGGATCGGAAAGCCCCCATCGCATTCCATGAAAATCTCCTTTTTTAACATGGATCAGTTTATTCGCCGGAAGCCATTCGCCCTGGTTATCACAAACGAATAGTTCGTCCTCCGGACCCAGTCCAATTCCATTGGGTGTGCGCAGTCCTGAATTGATCCATTCAACGGTTCCGCTCCTGCTGATCTTTACTGTTCTGCCGCGATCGGGCTTTTGCTTTTCGTCACTCATGAGCCGCATGGCCATCGACAGGGTTATATAGAAATACCCTTCCTTATAAACCAGTCCAAACGCAAATTCATGGAAATCGCCGCTTACCCCCCAACTGTTGCAGACCGCCTGATATTCATCAATGATGTCATCCCCGTCCAGGTCAATCAATTTGGTCAACTCCTGCTTTTGCAGAACAAATATTTCTCCATTCACAACTGTAATTCCCAGCGGTTCTGCCAGTCCGGATGCAATCCGCTTCACGGTGATCTTTGCGGTATCTCCCGTTTCAACGCCATCCATCAGGTAAACTCCCCCGACCGAATCCCAGGTGGTGACCAGTAACCGTCCATCCGGTAGGAATGCGAGACCCCCTACGCGAGGTCGAAAATCGTGTCTGCGAATTGTACTGAGATCATAGCTTGGGTGCATTCCTTCAAGTGCTGCCCCAAAACCAGGTTTTATAAACGCCTTTACCTTCTTAG
>DATHFS010000467.1:0-3188 GCA_035317975.1 Cyclobacteriaceae bacterium
TAAGATCAGGACTATTCGTGCGAAACCTTAATTTTTGCAACATGGTTGAGACGTAAACACTCCAGACGTCAAAATTGATGTTGCAAAATTAATTGGTTGGCGCACTAGGGACACACAGCGATTTCAGATAAATCACCGACCTCCCCAAACCATACCACCGCATACTGTTGGTAGATGCCTATGCCGATGGCTTTCCATTCAACCTTGCTCCACATGCCGGTATTCACTAGTAATGGATTATGACCGGCACTGCTTTTCCAACCTTCCAATCCTTCTGCCGCTGTTGCGCCCGCGGAACTGAAATACGCAATTTCAAATCCATCTCCGGTGTAGCCTCCTATTTCCCGGGGCTTGTCCCACATGCATTTGGCGTACTGATGGTCGGGGGTATCGCAGCATGCGGTCCAGCTTCCTTTGGCGGACCAGCTATGGGGATTGCAATTGTTCTTGTTGTCATAGTCAAAGTTGGCCGACAGGTCGCGGACGTGTGCCTGGGCAACTTTGGTGAGCTTGGAGGAAAAAGGGATCGTTTTCAGTTTTTTGGACTTCCGGTAATCCATGATCAGGTCATAGAGCTTCTTTTCTTCGGCGGTGAGGCATATTTCGCCGGGAGGATTGGACGCCCTCGAGACGGGCATATTAAGGAGTAGGAGCAAAGCAATTAATTTCATTTCCATAGGTTTAAACTATTTAACGGACGAGCAACAAAATCTTACCTTGTTTTACCCGAATTTTTATAATTTCGCCGTCCTACTCCTTACTTTCCTGCTGCCTGCTCTGGCAATTGCGGTGTGCGGAAAGTATAAACGTAAGAACTTTAACACATTAACCCTTAATTACTTTACGAATGAGCGATCAGAAAATCACCATCGACAACGGAAAATTAATTGTACCGGATAAGCCTACTATCCCTTTTATCGAAGGTGATGGAACAGGGGTCGACATCTGGCCCGCTTCCCAGCATGTCTTTGATTCTGCTGTGGAAAAGGCCTATAAGGGCAAACGTAAAATAGAATGGAAAGAAGTACTGGCCGGTGAAAAAGCCTTCAACAAAGTAGGGAGCTGGATGCCGGACGAGACGATGAGGATTTTCCGCGAATATTTAATCGGGATTAAAGGTCCGCTGACCACCCCGGTGGGGGGCGGAATCCGCTCATTGAATGTGGCCTTGCGGCAGGAGTTGGACTTGTATGCCTGTGTCCGGCCTGTCCGGTGGTTCAAGGGAGTTCCTTCACCGGTAAAAGAACCTCACAAGACGGACATGGTCATCTTCCGGGAGAATACGGAGGACATTTATGCAGGGATAGAATTTCAGGAAGGGACAGAAGACAACAAAAAATTCCTTCAGTTTTTCAAGGACAATTTTGCGAAGCAATATAAGAAGATCCGTTTTCCGGAATCATCGGGTATCGGTATTAAGCCGGTGTCCAGAGAAGGTACCGAACGGCTGGTCCGGTCCGCATTGGAACATGCCATCCGTTTGAAGAAACCCAGTGTGACCCTGGTGCACAAAGGGAATATCATGAAGTTCACCGAAGGCGGCTTTCGCGATTGGGGCTATGCGTTGGCGAAAAAGGAATTTGGTGCAGTGGAAATTGATGGCGGACCCTGGATGGAAATTAATAAAGGCGGTCACAAAATTGTGGTCAAGGATTCTATTGCTGATGCCTTTTTACAGCAGATATTATTAAGGCCGGATGAATACTCCGTGGTTGCTACACTGAACCTTAACGGCGATTATATTTCGGACGCCTTGGCAGCCATCGTCGGAGGCATTGGTATCGCCCCGGGAGCGAATATCAATTATATAACCGGCCACGCCATTTTTGAAGCCACTCATGGTACGGCACCCAAATATGCTGGACAGGATAAAGTCAATCCCGGGTCCCTCATTCTTTCCGGGGCCATGATGTTTGAATATTTAGAATGGCACGAAGTCGCCAAACTGATTTACAAAGGACTGGAAAATGCAATCGCCGCCAAGCGCGTGACCTATGACTTCCACCGTCAGATGGAGGGAGCGACGTTGTTGAAGTGTTCGGAATTTGGGAGGGAAGTGGTGAAGAATATGTAGGCCAGGAATTAATTTTACTCAGGTAAAGGGCTGGAACGAATTCGTTATGGAAGCGACCATCGATCTATTCGGAAAATTAAAGTCCTTTTCGGAGCCCGAACTTCAAAAGGAAATTCTGAAACATGGTAAACTACTAAAGGCGAACAAGGGAGATATTCTCATCAAGGAAGGCCAACACCTCAATTTTCTGCCCATTGTTATTAAGGGGCAAATAAGGGTATATCAGCAAAAGGAAGACCGGGAAATCCTGCTTTATTACGTCGGGCCGGAGCAAACCTGTATGATGTCTCTTTCCTCGGCTTACTTTGACTACAATAGTGCAGCGAATGGAATGGCTACGGAGCCAACTGAAATCCTTGTTCTCCCGTCTTACTTAATAGCCGACTGGCAGCTTAAGTACCCTTCGTGGAACAAATTCATCATCAAGACCTTCAAAAGCCGGTACGATGAATTGCTGGCCACGTTCGGCAGCGTGGCCTTTACCCCGATTCAAGGCCGGGTAAAACAGTACCTCCTGGAAAGAATGAAAAAAGATAATTCAAAAAAAATACCGGTCTCCCACCAAACCCTGGCAAACGAACTGGGAACGACCCGCGTGGTGGTTTCCCGGATCCTCAAACAATTCGAAAAGGACAAAACCCTCAAACTTTACCGGGGCTATATTCAACTGGCCTGATTTATTTCGCCTTGTGTATCTTTTGATACCATCGCGAATCACATTCATGCACTACTATTGGGGTATCACCAACCCGCCTTCGTGCTTTGAGTATGAAGAAATTATTTACTTTATTCCTTTTCATCCTATTGTTTCATTTCCCCACGTTCAGTCAATCGCTGAAGAAAGGAAATCTCCTTGGTCTTCATATTGCTACCCTTCATCTCCGGCCCGGTGTAACACGGGAACAGTTTCAGGATTTCTACATCAAAACTATTATCCCGGAATTTGAAAAGAATTTCTCCGGTGTAAAAGTGTATTTCATTAAGTCCAATCCGCAATTTCAAGGAAACATTAACTAAGCTAATTAATCATTATGGAAAAAGTAATTCGTTGCCGGGATGTCGGCTTTGATTGCAATGGAGTGATCAAGGCAAAAACAGAAACAGAAGCCCTTGC
>DATHFS010000468.1:0-10857 GCA_035317975.1 Cyclobacteriaceae bacterium
TTGCCATCGATGTCTCCAACAGCCAGGGCAGGGCAGTATTCTGAAAGTTTATGCGGTAAGGTAGTTTGTATATTGAAATCAATAAAGTCATTATCTATGTGCGCATATTTTATTCCTGCTTCGGTTGTTACCTCCTTAAACAAAGCGGCATCAGCAAGGTCAGGCTGTTGCCATGAATAAGCTTCATCCGCAGCTGCCATCTTCACGTTGAGTACCTGGTCCGTCTTTACCTGTTTCAGTGTTTGTTTTTTTCCATTGGGCCACCGGATCACTACTGAGTCAATCATCGCCAGCTTGCCTAATCCAAAATGGGCTAAGCAGGGCAGAGTCGACAAATAACCGCGGTACGGATTGTTTTCGTATACCTGGTGCCTGCCGTTATCGTAATAGATATCCGCCCAGGCTCCTATGCCTTGAAGATTCTTTTGGTCGCCTTCAAATTTTATTTGTAAATGATGATTTACACTATCCTTGTTTTCTGGTGAGCTATTTTTATAAATGAACGCCTCATCATTAATATTATTGATCACCATATCCATGGTGCCATTGTTGTCCAGATCGGCAAAGGCCGCTCCATTGGAAAATGCAGGAGTACTTAACCCCCAGTTCGTTGTGGCATCACGGAAAGTCAAATCACCATTATTTTTATAGGCATAGTTGTGCAGTTTTATCTGTGGTATCTGATTCAGGATCTCCTTCTTCGGAGTGTTTGCATACGCTTCGTCGCGGTAGATCATGAAGTCATGATCCGTCACATCTTTTGGAAATCCATTCGTGACAACGATATCGCGGTACCCGTCATTATCAAAGTCCGTAATCAAAGGCGTCCAGCTCCAGTCGGTTTGAGCTATGCCGCTCATAAAGCTTATCTCGCTGAAGGCGGGAATTCCAATAGAATCATTTTTCCCCATCCGGGGTCCCCGGTTGAGTTGTAAGGTATTCCGAACATACTGATACTGATGTCCGAAGTAATTGAAATTCTGATACGTCACGGTGCGGTTGGCATTCAACATCATCTTTTTCCTGTAATTGTCTTCCGGACTCATATCCAGTTCCACCACATCGGCAAGGCCATCATTGTTGATGTCCGTAATATCCATTCCCATGGCATTGAAGGAGGTGTGTTTGAAGTACTCTTTTGAATGGTCGGTAAATGTTCCGTTGTGGTTGTTGATGTACAGGATGTTATCGGACAGGAAATCATTCGCGACATAGATATCTTTCCAGCCATCGCGGTTGATATCGGCAATGGTTGCTGCATGACCATATCCATCCAGCGTGATGCCCGCCCGGACAGAAACATCGTGAAAAACAGGATGCCTCCCTGTGTCATCCCAGTCATTTTGGTATAATCGGCCCCGGCTGCGGGCGGTAGTTTTATTAGTCTCTCCGCCAAAGCGGGTGGTATTATACCCTGTCGTGGCTTCATTTACGGCGAGGTACATGTCCAGGTCGCCGTCATTATCATAATCAAAGAAACTGGCCATGGTCGATTGAACATGGATGTCCAAACCATATTCCCTTGCCGAATCGGCAAAGTGGGGTATACCTTCCTTATCCAGGCCCTTATTGATGTACAGCAGGTTACGCCTCCGCATAGAGTCTTTATAGATTGTATTGCAGACATACACATCCGCTAACCCGTCGTTGTTGATGTCAATGATAGAGACGCCCCGTCCCCATTTGCCCATGCCGTTTACTCCCGCTTTATCGGTAATATCTTCGAATACAAAATCGCCTTTATTCAGGTATAGTCGGTTTGCGACCATATTCCCTGTGAAATAAATATCCTGAAGGCCATCGTTATTAAAGTCCCCTATACCCACACCCCCTCCATTATAGATGTTAACAATGTCAAGGGGGTTGATAGAATCGTTTTCCGTGATCTGGTTATTGAAATGGATCCCGGAATGGGAAGAAGGGATTTGTTCGAATAAAGTGGGCTTGTTATTACAGGCAACAAACCCTACAAAAGGCAAACAGATAAAAAGTAAGCGAAACCGTTTCATATAAGCCTCTTGAAATCGCATACTCTGTGTAAAAATAGCAGAGAAAGGCCGTTAAAAAAAGAAGGCTCTGTATGTTACAAAGCCTTCCATAAACATTAGTTGGAGATAGTAGTCCTTTGTCTGGGTTGCGGCAAATCCATCCGAGGGGGCAGGGCCACGGCGTTCACGACGAACACAGCGTAAACTATAATACAATTCGAAGACAAATCATATTAATCCCTTAGATCACAAGAATCACCGTTCAGACAATTTTCTTTGTGCCCTTTGTGCCCTTTCCGGCAAACGGCTTTCAAAGAATACGGCAGACGCAAACGATCAATAACCCGCATTTTGCTTTAGTGTCGTGTTGCTTGCAATTGCCGTCGAAGGGATAGGCATTAAGTCATGACCTTGAGGAACAGTTATCCCATAATTGTCTTTTATATAATTAATATGTTCGCCGGACCTTCTTAGCGTGAACCAAAGGGACATTTCTCCCGCAATTTCATGCCTGTATTCACTGATTATTATTTTCAAAACGTCCGTTCCGACAGGAGGGGGAACCACCACAGTGGGATCCACCAATTTGCCCCAGGCCCGGTCTCTTACAATTTGTATTGTAGCCAACGCACCCGGGCTATCACCGCTCCTGAACTGAGCCTCAGCCTTACTGACCAATACCTCACCTAAACGCAGCATGATCGCGTTCTGATCACTAAAAAAATTGTTATCATCAAGAATGCTTGGATCGCGCCAGAATTTCACATTATAATACCCGGACCGGGGATACGTAGCATCACTTCCCCTCCATGGCTTGGAAACGGTACCACAAGTATTAATAATAAGCCCATCATCTCCGATATAGCGTGGATCACCAAGGGCAAAATTGGATTTCACCAATGGATAATTCTTTATTTGAATGGCGGGACTGGGGTGTACTTGACCAGGGCCCAATACCGTACATAATTTGCGCAGATCGCCAGGTTCAAAGGATAAAGACAATTTAGGGTCGGCATAATCATAGCCAAAATCATTTGTTAATTCCTGGGGTAAACTAAAGGAAGAAAGCCAATGTGAATCATTGGAATGACCCCATGACCGGCTGCCGCCGGCGGGAAACAAGTATTGTACCTCAAAAAGGGATTCCTTGTTGTTTTGATTACTGTATTCATGAATATTCACGAAATTTTCCTCTAACTGGTATTTTCCCGTCAGTTGATTATAGGCAGCAATGGCTTCCGGGTATTTTTTCAACCACATTTGAGCGGCCCCTAAAAAGCCCAATGCAGCTCCTTTTGTGGCTCTTCCTAATTCTCCTGTCGGCAGGTCTTCTTTCCAGGGTAACAAGGCTGCCGCTGTTGTCATGTCGGCTGCTACGGAAGCAAACACTTCATCCTGGCTGTTCCGGGGATGGAGGCCGGCATCGGTTACCGTTTTTAATTCCAGTGGCACCCCGCCGAAGGTACTGCCGAGGTAATAATAAAATAAGCCGCGTAGAAAATACGCTTCCCCGGTTAAACGATCTGCCAGCGCCTGATCGATGACATTTTCGGCCCTCATTTTGGCGACAATCGGAAATGCTGAATTGGCCGTTGAAATTCCCTTGTAAAAATGCTCCCACAATGTCTTCAGGGAGCCATTATCAGGATTAATCAGGTACGTTGTCCAGAATATGTCGGAGCCCCAGTTGTGATAATCCTGGGACAGGTAATTGGCAATGTACCACATCGCCTTTTTCATGAATTGATCACTGTTACCATCGTCATCAAAGGTGTTATAGATGGCGTTGATAAGCGCCACCCCATCTGATGGTTTGTGGAAAAGGGAACTCTCGGAAATATTTGTGGTATCGGTCTGTTCAAGAAAGGTCTTTGAGCAACTGACGGGGATCAACAACGCTACCCCCAGGGCCAAAACGAAAATGTTTTGATTGATCTTCATATTGTTAGTCTTAAATTTTTGATTACTTAAAACGTTACATTTAATCCAAGCGAATAGAACCGGGATGAGGGATACGTACCGACGTCTACCCCGGATACATATACTGTCCTGGAACCATCAATCTGCGCCGGCTGTCCAATTTCAGGATCGAGTCCGCTGTATTTTGTAATGGTAAACAGATTCTGCGCAGATACATACAGCCTGACCTTTGCTATAGAAAGTTTGCGGGCCAGATCGGAAGGCAAGGTGTATCCTATCTGAACATTTCTCAGACGCAGGTAACTACCGTCTTCAATGTACGTGCTCGAGGGACGGCCATTGCCATTGCGATTAAAATCATTTACGGTAATCCTGGCATATCGATTTGATCCATTCTCGGGTGTCCATGCATTTTGCATATATTTTTCGCTGATGTTGGAGATTTGCCCAAAGTCTTCCGTTGTCCTTTGAATATAATTGAAGATCTTATTCCCGTAAACACCATAGAAAAACAGGTTGATGTCAAATGCCTTATACGTAGCATCCAGATTTAACCCTCCATAAAACTTTGGAATAGGGCTTCCCAGGGCCACCCGGTCGTCTGCCGTCACCTGGCCATCGCCATTGACATCAACAAACTTGCGATCACCCGGCACGGTGGGACCCGGTTGCTGGTATAATGCACCTACACCAAACTTAGCAGCAGCAGCGGCGTTGAGGGCATCGATTTGCTGTTGTGTCTGGAAAATGCCATCCGACTTGTAGCCGTAAAACTCTCCCACCGGCCCGCCCACTTTTGATTGGCTGAACTCAGCCCAGTTATTGCTGCCAAGGCCAGAGAATAAACTGGGGTTCGAAAGTTGAAAGTTGGTTAAAGCGGTTTGGCCTGCCGACAGGCTTAAGAGTTTATTGTTAACGGTGGCGAAATTCAGACTGGCGCCAAAAGTAAAGTCACCTACAGATTTCCTGTAGTTCAGGGCGATTTCAATACCGCTGTTCCGGATACTACCCACATTTCTCGCCGCGGTTGTAAATCCGGTTTGGGCAGGGACAGGAATATTCAGCAGGAAATCTTTTGACTCCTTTCTGTAATAATCAACAGTCAACGTGAGCGCGCCTTCGATCAAGGCCAGGTCCATACCAATATCGGTTACCTTTGTGGTTTCCCATTTCAGGTCAGGATTCGGTAGCGCGCTGAGGATAAGACCCGGTTGGTAAATCTTGTTAAACGGGTAACCAACATTACTTTGGGATGACGGAGGGCCTCCCGGTGAATAGCTGCTTAAATATTGAAACAAGCCGATACTAAACTGGTTGCCCACCTCTCCATAACTGGCCCTGAACTTAAGGTCAGCAATGGCATTTACGTTTTTCAAAAACGGCTCTTGCTTAGCCCTCCACGCAATGGAGCCTGAAGGGAACACACCATATTGGTGATTGGGCGCAAATTTTGAGGACCCGTCCCTTCGCACCGTACCGGTAACGAGGTACTTATCCATGAACTTATAGTTTAGCCGTCCAAATTGCGATGCAAGAGAATACGTTTGCTGGTTACCGTATTGATTGGTGATCGTGCTGACACTGGCTGCATTCCTTAGCTCATCGCTTATCGAACCCGTTCCCTGGATACCCAGCTGGCGGTATGTGTTTTGCTGGGCAGAAACACCCCCGGCAAAATCTACGCTGTGCTCTCCAAACGTTTTAGTGTACGAAACGGTATTTTCCCATAGCCATTCAAAGGTGTTGTTGGCAAATTGGGAATAATTGGATAAGGCATTTTGCGTTCCAAGACCATATTGGTCCTGGGCACGGGTATCCGATGGACGAAAGTAATAGCCGGAATTGTCCGTCGTGTTAATCCCCAGGTTTGTTTTGATTCTTAACCCAGGGAGGATGGTTGCTTCCAGTGAAGTACTTCCCAGGAAATAATTGGTTAAATTTTTCTGATCCGTGGTTTCCACATCGTACACCGGGTTCCCATAAACCCTGATGTTTACATCCGCCGGATTATAGAAGCCATAATTTCCATTACCATCCTTGATCTGGTCCGTAAGCTTATTGCCCGTAATTGACGGGGGCAGATGATATATGTTGCCCAGCGAACCCGTTCCAAGAATAACCTTATTGTCACCCCGTGTGTACTTAATGCTCGTGGACGACCTAAGCCAGGTATAGGCATTATAATCCAGGTTAAGGCTTAGGTTCATTCTTTTATATTCGGAACCTATGACGATGCCCTTCTGATTAAAATAGCCGGCTGAAAATGACGATTGAACTTTGTCGCTCCCTCCCCGCAGCGCGAGATTGTAGTTTTGCCTGAATCCGGTTCGGAAAACCGCGTCTTGCCAATCAACATTTCGCAACGCGGAGGGGTTACTCCACTCGGGTAACGTACTAAAGCCATCGATGGGAGCCTGTTTGTTGGCCAGCGTAGCCCATTGCTGGGCATTCAACAACTTATATTTTTTAGGTTCTGCCTGAACCGAAGTCAACACATCAAGTGAAAGCTGGACTTTATTATTTTTACCTCGTTTGGTAGTAATAATTACTACACCATTCGAGGCCCTGTTACCATAAATCGCTGTGGCGGATGCATCTTTAAGGATGTCAATGGATGCGATATCATTGGGGTTAATCGTATTAATGCCTCCGGTGATGGGATAACCATCGACCACAAACAAGGGATCATTATTTCCTAAACTGCCAATGCCCCTTATTTGAATCTGGACACCCCCGCCGGGGGCGCCATCATTATTCGTAACATTAACACCAGCAGCCCTGCCCTGAAGTGCCTGGTCTAATGTTGTTACCGGTACTTTTGCAATTTGTGCTTCAGCGATAGAACTTACCGAACCCGTCAAACCCTTACGTCGTTGCGTTCCATACCCCACTACCACCACTTCGTCCAATGATTTGATATCCGGAATGAGATTGATAGCAAATTCGGTCTGACCACCAACAGGAACCTCCTGTGTGGTGTACCCGATAAAGGTGAAAACGAGGACACTTTTCTCATCCTGAACATTCAATGCAAACAGGCCTGCAACATCCGTGGTTGTACCATTATTGGTGCCTTTTTCAATCACATTTACACCGGGCACGGGCTGGCCTGCCTCATCAATCACTTTCCCCGATACCTTGAGGGCGGGCACGGGTGCGGCGACCGTTTCCACGGGCACCGCCCGGGTTGGCCTCAATACAATCTCCCCCTCCTCGTCCACCGCGATAACAGAGATGGCGGGGCTGAAAAGTTGCCCCAGAACATCAGCCAGTTTGGCATCCTTTACATTCAGGGATACTTTTTTTGATGCCTGAATAATCCTGGGCCTGTAAGTAAATACAACCGCAGTCTGTTTCTCGATTTCAGCTAAAATCGCCTTGATTTCGGTGTTCCGGGCATCCAACGAAACTTTCCTTTCCAGTATTCCCTGCCCTTTCAAATGGGCTGCCGACACCAGTGAGGTCAAAGCGACCACCAACAAAATCTGTGTTACCGTTACTCTCATGATGACAAAGAATACACCTTGAATTGGTCTTGGTTTATTCATATTTTTGAATGGTTTTGTTAAGAATGGCAAAACTAAATCGTGCATCCGCGAATAAGAGGATGCACATCTTCAAAAGCCGGTGGTGCTCGTAACATCATCGGCTTTTACGTTACGGAATCAGGTAGAATTTTCCATTGTTTAAAAGTTAAAGTGAACTGAATCTTTCAGGTTTATCTTTTAATGATTACTGCATCCTGCTCCCTCCACCACGATTTGGTTCTCCTTCAACGTATAGGTAGCATTGATGGCAGCGCAAATGATATCGAGCCGGTTATACAGACCGCCATCGGAAATAGAGGTAGTCAGTGTGCACGATGAAAATCTAGCCTTATCAAATACGATGTCCAGGCCATACACTTTTTCAATGGCTTCGAATATTTCGCTGACCGGAGCCCCTTCAAAGCGCATTCGTTTGACTTTCTCTGCCGGAAGAATTACCTGCGGGGCATCAACGATCATTCTTGAAATCTTTTTCTTGTCCCGGTCATAGATAAGCTGTTGATTGGGAGTCAAAATGATCTCGTCGGGTATTGCATTCTCCTTTCCATTCTCAGGGGACGCGTAAACGGACACTTTACCAGTTCGTACCGCTATCGTTACCTTCCTGTCATCCCGGAAGGCTTTCACTCTAAAACTGGTGCCTACTACTTTTGTAATTACTTTATTCGTATAGACAAGGAACGGGCGATCAGCATCAGGAGATACGTCGAAGAAAGCTTCTCCCTCCAGGAAGACCTCTCTCACGGATTCAGGAAAGGAAGCCGAAAATTCCAACGTGCTGTGAGGTTCAAGCCTGACCTTGCTGCTGTCGGGTAAGGAAATGAGCTGTTGTGCCCTTCCTGTGTTGGTCATTTTTTTCCAGGCCGATGCAGCTACTTCTTTTCCCTTGTCTGGAGCCCCTTTACCGGATGCCCGATAACCAAACACATAGAGCAAGGAAACCAGGGCCAGCAGCACGGAAGCGGCTATTCCGATAGGATACCAACGATGTATGGCGTAGTTATTTTTCTTTTTACTGCGCTTCATGTATGCCGCGATGGTTGACCAGTAATGGCTTTCCAGTTCGGATTCCTCCTGGCTCGTCAATGATGAATGGGTTTCCTTTCCCAGGTCAGCGTACCAGGAGTCAATAAGTATTTCTTCCTCTTTGGTGGCCTGTCCCCGCAGGTATCTCATTAAAATAAGGTGAAAATCATTTTGCAGCATAAAAAAGCGGATATCGTATATGAGCATGACAGGCAAGTCAGGCTTTTTCCTAAACGAATTGAAAAATGAGGGCGAATTTTATTACCTTGTTAGTAGAGTAACCCGGGACTGTTTTGCGTGTTTTAGCTGCCTATACTGACTATGAACTGTTAGCAGCGATTCGAAATGATGATGAAAAGGCATTCTCAGAGCTTTTTAAGCGTCATTGGCGAGGGGTTCATTCTATGGCCTATTCCAAAGTGCGGTCAAAGGAAGTAACCGAGGAAATTGTTCAGGATTTATTCATTTCCCTCTGGGACAAGCGTGGGTCTCTTTCCATAAACAATCTGCCTTCCTATTTATTTACAGCCGTAAAACATAAGGCATTGAATTACATTGAATCGGAGTTGGTTCATAAAAAATATTGGGATTATTCCAGGAATTATCTTCCGCAACAGGAAGAGGGTACGGAGACGATGGTTGACTTCGACGAATTAATGGAGGCCATAGAAGCGGGGATGGATCACCTTCCTGAAAAATCAAAAAGAGTGTTCAGGCTAAATCGCCTGGAAGGACATTCGGTGCACGAAATCGCCGGTATTCTGAATCTTTCCGAGAAAGCGATCCAATATCATATCACTCAGTCGTTGAAGAAGCTGCGTGTTCATTTAAAGGGTTTTTTAATTTCGTTGGGGATATCTTTGAGTGTAGCGTTTTTATAGAGTCTTTTGCCACGAAGACACGAAGACACTAGAATTTTTGATTTTTTCTGACCTTTTTTATAGCCTAACCTGTCCGTTCTAAATTACTCTAACCCTACTTCATGTCACTCATATTCTGTTAGCAGTATTGATATTGTCCGACCCCTACGGGGTCGTCCTGATGGGGTGGGGATGGTGCTACAAATATTTGACCCCTCTGGGGTCAAATAAAACGGCAAAAACAATCCCAGAGGGATTGAATATTTGTAGAACCTTATTTACAACATTGTCAGGGCGACCCCGTAGGGGTCGAACATTCTCAATAAAAAGTGCTACGGTAATTACTATTACGTCCACTGGCGCCAATAGAAAATTCCTTCGTGTCTTCGTGTCTTTGTGGCTAATTTCGCTGGTAAATCACCGCATCGCCTTTTCCAATCTCTTCTTCCTTCTGTGGGTGTCGATAGCGTCTACTTTTCGGGCATAATGAAGACTGGCATTGATCTCGTATCCAAATAAGAGTACGGCAGTCAGCAACTGAACCCACACCATAAGCGCCAGCAGGGCGCCGATAGATCCGTACACTTTATTATAGCTGGCGAAATTGGTGACATAGTAAGAAAATCCATAAGAGATGGCCAGGCACCCTATCGTGGCCACCAACCCACCGAGGGAAATAAAATGCCAATTGTAATGGACCGCGGGACCGAAATAATAAATGAATGAAATGGCAACAAAGAAGACAATAAAGATCACGGCGAACCGAAGGAAGAGGAGAAAATAAATGGTGTAGTGGTCCAAGTGGAAATGACTATACTCGGACCCCACCAGGGTGATCTTGTTTAGTGCCAATTGCCCGACCACCAAAAGCGCCGTAGCCGAAAACAGGACAACGGCCAGGAAAAGCGTCAGCCAGGCGGCAATGAATCGCATCCTGAACCAGTTTCTTCTTTCCACCGTCCGGTAACAGGCATTAAAGGCACGCATTAAGGTCATCATCCCGTTGGTAGCAAGCCAAACAGCCAAAACAAAACCAACGGTGAGCAGGCCGCCCCGCTGATTGCTGATGATGTCCAATATGGTGGACGAGAAAACCTGGTACATACTGGCCGGCAAGAGGTCACCCATGAAATTCATGATGGTGTCTTTGTTGATATCGGGGAAGTAGTGGGAGATGTAGGGAATGAGGGTGAATAAGAAAATAATCGTTGGGAAAATGGCCAGGATGAAGTTAAAGGCAACTCCATACGACCGGTCCATGATCTCGTCTTCGTCAATGTTGTAAAAGAATATTTTTAAGAACCGGTAAAGCGAAATATTGCCGTGCTTCTTGAACTTGACCTTCTTCAGCCAACTTCGTCCGCTGCGCGCCGAGGGAATTTGCAAGATCCGCTTTCGTATCCTGTAACTCATGGAAAAAAGGGTTGAAGAAGTTTCATAAACGCTTCCGGAGGCCGGCACGGTTTCCCGCTCGCCTTATTGACAAACGCCAGAAACGTTTCGCCCTGATGGATC
>DATHFS010000469.1:0-3662 GCA_035317975.1 Cyclobacteriaceae bacterium
ATCAGCAAGTCGCCTGTAAGTATTGAAAAGCTTGGCCTGAAGGCGATCCAGCAGTCGGCCGCTCCTTCTTTCTTCGACGCGCTTGAAAACGTAAAAGGCGTCCAGATGATCACCCCCAGCCTCGGATTCAAGGTGATCAATACGCGCGGCTTTGCCAACACGACCAATGTTCGTTTTGTGCAGCTCGTTGACGGAATGGATAATCAAGCACCTCACATCGGTGCTCCCATTGCCAATGCACTTGGGCCAAGCGATCTGGATATTGAAAGCGTAGAAATTATTCCAGGTGTTGCGTCGGCCCTCTACGGCATGAATGCGATCAACGGCCTGGCCAATTTCATTACAAAAGATCCTTTTTCTACTATGGGCTTGAGCGTCCAACAAAAAACGGGCTTTAATCGCGTGGGAAGCAGCGGTGGCGCAAAACCGTATACGGAGACCAGCGTCAGGTGGGCGCAGGTGATCCGTTCAAAGCTGGCGTACAAGATCAACGGAACCTTCATGCAGGGAATCGATTGGATGGCTAACGATGCCACAGATCAGAACCCACAAGCTAATGCGAGCACTGGGCTGTTGGCAGCAGATAACCCGGCAGCGGATCCATTGAATTCATACGGCAATGAATCTTCTGATCGTAAAACGATCTCACTCAATGGAAAGAACTATGTGGTTGCCCGAACCGGATACTATGAGCGCGATGTGGTGGATTACAGTTTAAGAAACATAAAAGGCGATGCCTCGCTGAATTATGCCTTCCGTCCGGATGCGAAGTTGTCGTACACCTATAGGATTGCCAATCTGGACAACGTTTATCAGCGTGCCAACCGCTTCCGGCTCGATAATTATCAATTGCAGCAACACGGCCTGGCCTTTCAAAGCAAGTCGATTCAGTTGCGAACGTATATCAATATGGAGAATACGGGGAATTCCTATAATGCCAGGTCCATGGCGGAAAATATCGATAGAACATTCAAGCCCGACACACAATGGTATTCTGACTACACGAACAATTACCAGAATGCTATCGGCGCCGGATCAACGGTCGCAGATGCTCACAGACTGGCGCGGCAATCCGCAGACGCAGGACGGCCGCAACCGGGAACAGAAAACTTTCAAAAGCTGATCACTCAGTTGCGGGATATTAATAATTGGGACTATGGCGCGGCACTGCGGGTAAAATCGCGCATGCTTCATTCGGAAGGGCAGATCAATTTGACGGAAAACGTATTGGGCAGACTGCGCCAACGAACCGGACTGAGTTTGATGCTGGGCTATGATCATCGCACGTATGTTATCATCCCTGATGGAAACTATTTTATTAACCCGGTCGAGCCGGGAAAGAATCTGGTGTACAGCAAGACCGGTGGTTTTCTTCTGGCGTCGAAAAGCCTGCTGGCTGATAAATTGAAGCTCGGGGCGACCCTCCGTGTTGACAAAAACGATTACTTTTCATTAAAGTGGAATCCTCGCCTTACCGCAGTTTATTCACCTGCCCCAAACCATAATGTCCGCTTTTCATTCCAGAGCGGTTATCGGTTTCCGTCTATTTTTGAAGCGTACTCCAACGTGAACAGCGGCGAAGTAAGGCGGGTGGGAGGGTTGCCTGTCATGTCGAATGGCATTTTTGAAAATGCATACTTGCGGGCTTCTGTTGATGCCTTTCAGGCTGCTGTCAACAACGATGTCAATAAACAGGGCCTGACAAAAAATGCCGCCATCATAAAAAATCAGGGACTTCTGGTAAAAAACAATTACTCCTACATTCAACCTGAACACATCCGGTCATTCGAGTTGGGGTACAAAGGGTTGCTCCTGGCCGAGGACGTGCAGTTGGATGTCGATTTTTATTATAACAAATATACTCAGTTCATCGCCCAGGTGGAGATGAACATACCCAAAGCCTCGCTCCCTGACTCCCTTGCATTTTACCTGAACGACAAACAAAAGCAGGATCGCTATCGCATGTGGACGAATTCGCAAACTACGGCTTACAATTATGGGGCTGGCATTGGATTGAAATACCGGCTAGTCAGGAATTTTCAAGTCGCCGGAAATGCGAGCTATTCCCGTTTGGACCGAAGGTCGAGCGGGGATGGCCTCGAGGACGGTTTCAATACCCCCCGATGGATAACCAACTTCTCCCTGGGGAACGATAGGGTCTATCGCACCCTTGGTTTCATGATGACCTACCGGTGGCAAAGTGCATACTACTGGCAATCCTTTTTAGTTAATGGTAATGTTCCGGCCTACCGAACAGTGGATGTCCAGGTGAGTTGTCAATGGAATAAAGTGAGGGTGAAAGTCGGAGGAACCAATATTTTGAATACTTACTATCGTTCTTTTTTAGGAGGACCTTCCATTGGAGGACTTTACTACTCTTCTTTGACATTGAACCTTTGAGTCAGTAGGCAGTAGGCAAAGGGCAGTAGGCAATCAGTTGTTCAGTGGTTACAGAACTCCCCTTGTATAATTTATTTTGGTGCCGACGCGACTTATGTTTTTTGGTGTAAATAATTTTCGGCGATCTCGCCTTTGAAGCTTAGTGTTGAGGGAAAGGACACAAAGAACACAACGAAACATAGAAATCACAACGCTTTGGGAAAAATTCTTCGTGTCCTTTTTGGTTCTTTATGTCCCTTGTGTCCTTTTTCGGCTTACGCCGCCGCATTGATTTTCGTTTTCAGCGAGGCACCGCTAAATATTTTACTCGAGTAAATATTTATTTCCAGAGCCTTTGTCCCGGTCGGCAAAATCTTCTACACGTTGAGTAATTTCATCCCCGATGCTCATGCGGCAAAGACGATCTGATTTATCTCCAACTAATGCCATCCATGGTTTTATTTCGTTCTTCTAACGATCCGCCTGCATAGGCACGGTTACTGCAACTGTTGTCTTCGTATAATTGGGCGAACTGTATTTATAAACTAAAACCAAACATTATGAAAACGAACTATGTGCGAGGGACAACGGCAATACTTTTCGGCTGTGCCATGTTTATGCTCCCGGCTTGTGATTCCAACAAACCGATGGGAACAGGGCAAGCTGAATTTCAAATCACGGACGCCCCGTCCGATGACGCCAGTATCAAAAGTGTGTTTGTAACGGTGACGGACATCAAAGTAGATGGTAAATCTGTTTCCGGATTCACCAAGCAAACGATTGACCTGAAGGCATACCAGGAAGGGAACACGAAGGTGCTCGGAACAGCGACTGTCGATGCGAAATCCTATAGCACCGTCCTTTTGGTGTTGGATGCCGATGCCGATGCGGCAGGCGCCAGTCCCGGGTGCTATGTTTTAACTACGGACAATACAAAGTATAAACTCAAGAGCGCGGGAACGGTCAACCTCACGGTGAACAAAGCCTGGAGTGTGGCGGCCAACGCAAAATCCACGATCGTCATGGACTTTGACCTTCGAAAGTCAATCCGACAGATGACGGATGCAACCATCCGGTACAACTTTGTATCCGATGCCAATCTGCAAACTGCCGTTCGCCTGGTAAGCCAGGACAACGCGGGTACCATTAGCGGAAGCTATACGGAACAAACCAGCAGCAATGCTGACAAGGTGATTGTATATGCTTACAAAAAAGGTTCCTATACCGCCACCACAGAGACACAAGCTCAGGGGGATGATGCCATCTTCTTTAAAAACGCGATC
>DATHFS010000470.1:0-10792 GCA_035317975.1 Cyclobacteriaceae bacterium
CTGAGCGCTATCAGTCTACGTTTGCTGCCTTCACTGCCGCCTCAGATGTGCTGCTGGCCGGAGCGTACTGGAATCCAGGTGCGCCAGTATTGTTTACCCGCCACGATATGCTCTCACCCCATTTCCGGATTAAAATCATTGCTGACATTACGTGCGACATCAACGGGTCGGTACCGACTACGCGGAGAGCGAGTTCCATCCCCGATCCGATTTATGATTATGATCCGGTGTCGGATTCAGAAAGACCGGCATTAAGTGACCCTCGCTGGATCACGGTAATGGCCATTGATAATCTTCCTTGTGAGTTGCCGCGTAGCGCCTCAGAAGAATTCGGACGCGATCTTATTGATCGGATTCTGCAGCCGCTCCTTGCCCAGGACCCGGCCGGCATTATCGCCCGCGGTACAATTGCAGAAGGGGGTAAGTTGACTTCCAATTTTTTGTATCTTGGATCAGAATTCTCAGAATAGCCAGAATTCAAACTCTCGCATCATGAAACTATTTGCCGGTGTTCTATTCGTAGCAGTGATTCTATGCAATTGCGGGCCATCGAAGCCGTTATGGACTGTATTGTTCAATGGTTCTGACTTGAACGGCTGGGACACCTATCTTGGCCCTGTGCGCAATGACAGTATGAAAATTACAGACAGTATTCCCCTTGGACTTAACCAGGATCCGCGTCATGTATTTTCAGTGGTAAACGAAGACGGCCAGCCGGCGATCCGAATTTCAGGAGCACACCACGGAGGAATCTCCACACTGGAAGAATTCAGTAACTTCCATTTAGTACTTGAATTCAAATGGGGCACAGCAAAGATACCGTCATTCAAGAACCGCAAACGCGACAGCGGCTTACTCTACTTTGCTGTTGGTCCGCACGGTGCGGATTACGGAAATTGGATGAGATCCCAGGAATTCCAGATCCAGGAAGGCGACTGCGGCGATTATTGGGGTGTGGCGGGAGGTGTCTTCGATGTTCCCGTCACTCCTGATTCGGCTGGGCGTTATTTTTATGATAAGAAGGGAACCATGACGACCTTCAGTGCAGTAAGCAAGGCAGGCCGGCGTTGTTTCAAAAATCCGGACGCTGAGAGACCAACAGGGGAGTGGAATACCATCGAGTTGTATTGTAAAGGCGACACCAGCATCCATGTTGTTAACGGTGTAGTGAACATGGTCCTTTACCATTCAAGACAGACGGACCATGGAACAGAAACGCCATTGAAAAAAGGTAAGCTCCAACTTCAATCCGAGGGATGCGAAGTTTTTTATCGAAACATCAAAATCGAATCCCTCCACGATTTCCCAACCGATTTGTTTCCCGCAGACCTGTCCGACGTAGCCTTGCCGAAGTCGGATCACGCAGATTCTCGCTGATTCACGTCTGCGTTAATCCGCACTGCCAAAGTGCCTTGGGTAGGTCGGGGAAGATCAAACCTATTTCATCGTCACTATTTTCTCATTGTCAAATCAGTTTGGGACGTTAACTTTGGTCATGATTTTATACAACGTCACGTTTGGGATAGACCGAGAAATCGAGTCGGAGTGGGTGCTTTGGATGAAAGAGACCCATATTCCGGAGGTGCTGAGTACAGGCATCTTCACCGGCCACAAATTCTATAAAGTACTTTCTCACGAAGTCGAAGGAACTTCCTCCTATTGCATCCAATACTTTACGCCCTCCATTATACAATTCAACCAGTACTTGGAATTATTTGCTCCAAAATTCCTGGAGGAGCATCGCCAACGGTTCAAGGACAGGCACGTTGCTTTTAATACCTTGTTGGAGGAAGTGGAGTAGAACCCGGTCGGAGACTTTAAGCACAAAATGGAAACACATAGACACATAGATACATAGGCACATAGGAGATGTTAAGGGCAAGAGAAGAGCCGAGGTATTCCTATATGTCTATGTCTACGTTAAGTAGCTACATTTGCTCCTAACAATCTCCTTATCGCCTCCGCCTCGAGACTACCATTCACCCATTCCCCGTCGAGTTTTGCCCCATACTTTTCGTAAAAATGAATGCCCGGCTCATTCCACTCCAGCACTTGCCACATCATCCCTGAGCAGTTATCTTCCAGGGATTTTTTCATGGTTTGTTCGAACAGCCGCTTCCCGATTCCTTTTCCTCTTTCCTGTTGACTGACGACGATATCTTCCAGGTAGAGCCGCTTGCCCTTCCAGGTTGAGTAGCGGTAATAATAAACCGATATGCCGACAATCGCCTTCTTACTTTCCGCGACATACATTCCATATAGGGGCTGTATGCCAAAGCCATCCTTTTCCATTTGCTCAACTGTATTGGTCACCTCCTGGGCTGCACGCTCATAGGCCGCCAGCTCATTGATCAACTCCAGCACGCGCGGAAGATCTGTTTTCGTTCCTGCCCGGATAATTATGGATTCCATACGTTTATTGCAAAAAAGAAGGCCCCTCCCGATAGCTGTCCGGAGGGGCCTTGTCTATATCTAATTTCTTAAAACTCCCAGAGGTTGTGTTCCTTTTCCATCATCTGCATTTCCTTTTCCCACATAGCATAGACACCTTCAGCATAGCTTCCCTTGCCCTTATTTTTGTCATAAATGACTTCCATGATAGACTGGTCGTCGGGGTTCTCCACCTTCTTAATAATTCCATGGAATAACCTTAGTTTAAAGGCATCCGTAAACTTTTTACTTTCTGAAGGATTATACCGGTTCTGCCAAACGACGCTCTGACGCTCTGTCGCACGCTTGCTTCTGTATAGCCTTTCAATTTGGGCACACAGGTCGGAATATTTAATGAAGAAACGGGTATTAATTTCTCCGGTGGTCGGATCCAGCAGACACACTCCGATGGCCAGAATATCGTATGTCAGCCTTGATTTTCTCTTGTCAAAAATAACATCCTCAATCAGGTCAATACCGATAACACTGGCCTTGTCCAATTTGGTGTTCATCGGACCCTGATCCTGCCACGCGCCACCATTGGTCGTTGGCTCCTTTCCTATGTTGTCCTGAAGGGCTGCAAAAACTTTATCATCAACGATCCCCCTTTCATCGGTAACGCTCACAATGACTTTCTCCCCTGCCTGATATGATTCAGTAACTTTCCAGCTACCACGGGTTTGTGACTTCACAAAATTGGCGCTAATGACCATAGCGGCCGTATCCGGCATAATATTCTCAAAATCGGCCGGATCTCCAAAGGCGCCGCTGTACGGGTCGATCTTGTTCTGATTGATCAAGTCAATAATCAGCCCGCCAATGTTTGATTTTTTGGAACTGAACCCTGCATTCTGTCTTTCGATCAAATCGACAAAACGAGTCACCCTGAACCGGTAAAGCTGCTCATAATAAGCGATCCGCTCCGCCGTCCTAAACATAGGGGAGTTGGTATTGTAGATCGTATCCAGTTGGGAAAAGCCCACCTGGGACAAGCCAAGAAGGATTACCACTAGTCCATTTCTGAGGTTCATAGGTACCCGCGTTATTATTTGATTTTTACAACCTTACTCATCCTGTTACCCAAAACTTCCACTGTCCTTCCATCGTAAGTACTTCTGCTTACTTTCACATTTGTAATAGTAAACGAATCGCCTGATCTCAAATTGTACGCAGCCAAATTAAGTGAGCCACCCCGTATCGGAACAGGAGAGCCTTTCACCAGGAGGGTAAAGCTCTGTACAATATAATTAGCGTCTTTCTTGTTATTCTGGACAAAGTCAGACTGGATAATTTCCGGTTCAATCCGTATGTTGGCCGTACCCGGGGGCAGACCGAGATCATCGCTATAGGCCGTATTGCCATACATCACGCGGGCAATGGGGATCGGTACCTCTTTGGTGGTAAACGTTTCCGTATACACATTTACACCATCCAATAAAACCGACACGTGACATTGCGGGCGGCTTGGGATGATTGCAAACTTACCAGGTCCTAACTTTACTTTTGAGCCCTCTGTAGCCGGTACCGAAAGTTCCAAACCAGAAACATCGGTGAGACCGGGGATCGTAACATTGACTTCATTTCCGCAATTAATATAAAGGGTACTGGAGGCAGCCGACGCGAATCTGGGAGACGGTCTGAGGATTTTATACTTGACGTCCGTTTCGATAGGCTGTGCCCGTCCGGGAAGATTGATTCTCACGTGAAAGGTAGCATTGGCAACGCCATCCTTGTCGTACGTTGCCGCGGAGCGAACAGGAAATTTGATGGTGCCCATCTTTACCTTGATACCATAAATATTCTCGTCTTGCACTTTGAGAGGCGAATTGCCAAAAAACATCTCTGGGTTCACTCCCGAGGCTGAGCCTGCAACAAACAATTTACCCTCATAGGTAGTCCCTGCCACCAACGAATTGGCTTCTGCCTGAACCATGGGCACCAACTGGTCAACTTCATATACCGCTGCGCTAACTCTTCTCTTAAGAGAATCCAGGGCTACGGCTTCATACCCGAGGATTTCGGATTGCGTCTCACTGATCGTTGCCACGGCCGCCATGGTCGGAACACCTTCAAAGGCGAACTCCAGGAATGGCTTGTCCTTGTGTGTACTTTCTTTGAACTCATCATAGTCAAGGGCCGTCTTGGTCAATTTCGTGAACGGAGGTTTAATGCCCATGACCTGATTCAATTCATTGACGTAACCGTTAAGTTTCTTCTCATACCCTGTCCCGACTTCCGGCTTATTGTGATTGATCATGATCTCTTCCGCGTTATTGGTATTGGTAACCAATTCTGTGCGCTCGATCAATTTCCCATCCTGCTCGGAGGACAGTTTTTTCTTCAGATCATCCATATAGGCGATCGTCGCTTTTGTGAGATCCCGCACTTTCTGCGCCTTCACCTTTGCGCCGGTCTTATCTTCTACTTTGGAGTTCAGGATGGCAGCAAGCTTTCCCTCATTGGTTCCCCCTGCTCCATTGTTATTATTCACTGCTTTGCTCAAGGTATCGTCTATGATGGCAAATTTTTCCAACACGGCATTGCTGACGTTGAGGGCCAGCAAGGCTGTGAGCACCAGATACATCATTCCGATCATCTTCTGCCTCGGAGTTTCTTTACCGCCTGACATGGTTTATTTTGTTTAGTTGATGCTTAAAAAGCCCGGGTTCAAATTTCGTTAGCCTTTCATGGCCGTTAACATACTACCATAAACCTTATTCAATGAAGAGAGGTTATCTGCCAGTTTGCTCAATTCACTGGTAAACCTTGCGGTGTTCTCACCTGTCTTGGCTAAGCCCTGCATGGCGCCGGTGAGGCTTTCGTAATACTTACTCAAGCTCTTGACATGCGAATCAGCATCTTTCAATTCCATTTCATAAACCGTATTCAAGGCGGCCAGATTCTTAGTCACTTTTTGTACCTGGCTGTGGTACTCGCTGGTGTCCTTGGAAGCGTCGGCCATGGCGGTCACGGCTTTCATGGCAGTACCGTACGACTTGTTCATTTCAGCAAGTGCACTGGAAGCGCTTTGCACATTTTTTGCATATTCGTTGGTCGCTACAGCTGCATTGGAAAGACTATTCATTTGAGATGCTGACGTCGCCAAATTCGTTAAGCCTTTTCCCAGATTATCCAGCAGGTTCTGGTCTACCTTGGCTGTCTTTAACATTTCGTCAATTTTCAATAAAGGAGACTCTCCACCTGGCCGGTTAGAAATCCGGGTAGGGCCCGTCACCGGAGCTTCATAGTCCTCGGCCAGTTCAGGATACACTTTAGACCAATCCGGTTCTTCGTGGGGTGGTTCAAAAGCACTTAAGAAAAAGATGACGGCTTCCGTCGAAAGACCAATCATTAACATTTCGTTCGCACCGGTTAAGTGCAGGATTTTGAACAACGCACCAACGATTACGACCGCAGCACCAATACCGTAAACTTTGGGCATGATGGTCTTGTAAAGTAGAGTCGTGAATCCGCCTTTTTTCTTTGCCATGGTTATTTAGAATTTAAGGTTTTTGCCGATAGTTTTATAAAGATAGACAGAGTTTTGAATTATTAAAATCCACGAACGGCAGACCTTTCAATATTCGTCATCACACACCGGAATCCAATATATGCCCTGGTGGAGTCTTTGTACTCATACGTACGCGTACCGGTTTCCAAATAGTACGCTACGTCTTTCCACGATCCTCCACGGATTACTTTTCTTGCATTATACGTTGCACTGGATTGCCCGTCTTTAGTATATGCATTCTTATCAATGTACTGCGGATTCAAGTCCCAAACGGTAGGAACGGATGCCGGATTGAAATCATCAAGGCACCATTCCGAAACGTTTCCGGACATGTCCATTAATCCATAATCATTCGGGAAGTATTGGCCTACCGGCGCAGTATATTCAAACCCGTCATCATAATAATTACCTCGTCCCGGCTTGAAGTTGGCCAACATGCAGCCTTTGGAATTACGGATGTAGGGATTGCCCCATGGATACTTTGCCATATCCCTGCCCCCTCGTGCGGCATATTCCCATTCTGCCTCAGAAGGAAGACGGAAGGCCGGCACCGGAGGCTGCCCTTCGTTTGTCTTTCTCCAATCGTTCAGGAAGCTCGTCCGCCATTTGCCAAAGTACTGAGCCGCTTCCCAGCTAATCCCGACTACCGGATATTCTTTATAGCCTGGATGGTCCCAATAATATTCTACCAACGGATCCCCCATATGGTGTGAGAAATCCTTTGTCCACACGGTCGTGTCAGGATAGTATTTTGTTTTGAAGTCGATTTCATTGGGTGTTACAAAAGGATCGGGAAGCTGGACCTTATCGACCAAAAAGAAATCAGTGAATTGGCGGTATTCATTGTTGGTGATCTCTGTGTCGTCCATAAACAATGGACCAATCGTAACTTGCTTATTGAAGTTGATTTGAGTAGACGCCGGGTCCTCGTCGGCCTGCCCCATATGAAAGGTTCCAGGAGGAATCGGCACCATTCCATAAGGCAACGGCATGACAAAGGGGGGGCGGTTTTGTGCACCTACCAGTTCGCCCCTTGCATCGCCGCCAGACTTTTTACCGCCGATGCCCAGCAACCCACATCCGGCCAAAGTTCCACCCAGGCCAAGGATCGCCACATAATACAGACTTCTTCGGGAGATTAGATTCTTCATACTTACCGTTTGGTTAGAGCTCTTTCGGGTTTGTCAAAAAAAGCCACAAGAGGCTAAAGTTAGCGTTTTTGGCTCACTATTCTATAAAAAGTAAATACCAAATTCTACAAAATATCAAAAAAACCAAAATTTATTCCGCTTAATGCCTGTAACGAGGGGTTCTAACGACTTTTTTGCCAGCTCCCGGGTTCGTTGGCAGTTCATAACTAAGCATAATTTCATGTGAAGTAGGTTGTTTTGCCGCCTGGTCCTTGATCACATAATCCAGACCATAGCCCAACTTCAACGATTTATCCTTAAGGAAGCTATAGCCCAACAGGAGAATGGCTGCCTCTGACTGCCTAAACGCTAAACCTCCCCACATAGTATCTTTCAGATAGGCAAGTGCGCTAAGATTTACGGTTGTTTTCGTAAAATCAGATTGCACCAGGGTGGCAAATTGCACTCTGACGTCAAAATTCATCTCGTAATAATAGCCAGCGGTAAAATACATATGCTGCTGAAGCGGACTGCGCTGGGTCGAACCAAAGTCAAATGTGGGCTTGGTTAAGTGGTCAATGCTTATTCCCGCATAATATTTTTCCTTACGGAAGAAGGCGCCAACGGCGAAGTCAGGTCGTATCTGGGAGCTGTTTCCGGAAGGCAACGCAGGATCGGGATTTTGAAGGGCACGGTACAAGGTCGCATTGATCGTCTGAGAAAAAACTCCGGCGCGAACCCCCAGGCTCAACTTGCCATCTTTAATTCCCAAATGATAAGCATAGGAAACTTGTAATTCCTGATTCGTTTGAGGGCCCAGCCGATCATTGACAATGTATGCTCCGAATCCGCTGTTTATTTTATAGATCGGAGCCGTCAGGCTTAAGATTTGAGTAGTAGGAGCTCCCCCTCCACCGTTCGTGGCCTGATACCCCAGCCATTGACTGCGATGAATAGCTGTTAATTTGGTAACTCCCTCCACCCCTGCATACGCCGGATTGTAATACATCGTATTAAACATGTACTGGGTAAACTGCGGATCTTGCTGGGCAAAGGATTGCCAGGCTATCAGCGTCAACAAGGATGCAAACCAGGGTACTCTCTTCAGCATTTCATTTTCAAAACCGGTTTTAAAGATAAGGCATTTCACGTCACACTTTCAATCCGGATGTAATTAAAGTGTAATAAAATGTGCGTTATCGCAAAAACGTAAGGGTTAATGAGTTATTATTTGATGCCGTTGGCTTTTTTAATGTACAACTCCAGGGCCCCAGTCATGGAGGGGGCATTCGGAAGAGGTGCCTCGATATCCAACACGAGTCCCGAATCCTTTACTGCCCTTGCCGTCGTCGGGCCAAAGGCGGCGATGCGGGTACTGTTTTGCTTAAAGTCGGGAAAGTTGACGAGGAGGGAATTGATTCCGGAGGGACTGAAAAAAGCAAGGATGTCGTAATAAACATTTTTCAAATCGCTCAGATCAGCTGCGATGGTGTGATAGATAACAGCCTCGGTAAAATTGAATCCGTTTTCCCTCAAAAAATCCGGAATATCATTTTTGCGAATGTCCGAGCACGGGAAAAGAAATTTTTCGTTTTTATGTTTCTTTATGATCTCCAGCAACTCTTGTGCATTTTTTAAACCGGTAAAAATTTTACGCTTGCGGATGACGATGTATTTCTGCAGGTAATTGGAGGTCTGATCGGAGATGCAGAAATACTTCATTTCAGGCGGCATCTCCAATTTCAACTCTTTGCTGATATGGAAAAAATGATCCACCGCATTTCGGCTCGTGAAAATAATTCCCGAATGGGCAAGGATATCGATCTTCTGCTTTCGAAACTCTTTTACCGGCACCGGCTCTACCTGAATGAACGGCCGGAAATCAATCTTAAGATTGAATTTTTGCGCAAGTTTGAGATACGGAGAATTTACATCGGGGGGTGCCTCCTGAGTGACCAGGATGCTTTTCACCTTGCGCATCCTGTCATTGGCAGTTTCAGTCATATCCACACGAATCGGTTCAGGCTTAATACAACAAGACCTTTAGTAAGATCACCAACGGAATAATTTCCGATGCGCAAAGGTAGGAAAATAAATGAAAAAAATGGTACCGCGTCAGCCGCAATAATTTTAAGTACATCATGACGGCGGAAAGGACCAAAACACCAGCTCCCGTTTTCAGCAGGATCAAATGAAGTCCTCCCATGGGACCCTTGAAAATAAAATTCAACATACTAAAGACGGTAATCAATCCCGCTGCCAGGATCAACGCGCGGATAAAGTGGAAATATTGAATGGCAGCAACATCCTTTATCTTGAACAGATCAGAGAAGACAAACACGATGACCATTTTCACAGTCAACATGATTGCCATGACGATGGATAATCTGATCCATTGAAAAAAACCTTCTCCGGTGGAACGGATTGGAAAATGATGTGCCAACGGAACAACGTCTTTGGTTAAATGAAAAACCACCAGCAACGTAATCGAACAGAACAGACAGCAAAAGAGATAGAATAATAAATTGACCCGCGACGTGACCCGGCTGGCCAGAAGATTCTCCTCGCGCTCTTGAACTGAAAATAATTTGGAGGCATTGAGGTAATCGAATGTCAACCTGGGATGGGTACCCATAAGAAAAGCTAAATGAATGGATACAAGCAACACCGTGATCAAAGCGAAATTCAAAAAGAAGTTTTCTTTACGAGGAAAGAGGGTTTGATCAAACGTCGGAACGACCGGTGACGAGGAAAGAATCGTGGTCGAGAGTGAACGGACTCCCCTTTTCTGAAAAATACTGATCGCCATCGGCGTGCTGTACAACGCATTTAAACTGTCAATCCGGAACGTTACCGGTCCGCGATCCTTTTCGGCTACCAGCTTTTGATTGATAAAAATGGCGAAGGGTTCATCGTCTGCCACCCTGAGAAAGTCGCCTTTCAATGAATTGGCATCCAGGGAAAAGTAAACAGCCTTAACGGCATCGTCATCCATTTTCCGGTACAGCGTGTGGTCCAGGACCCTCCATTCTTCCCGAAGATCTTTAACCAATGCATTGTCCGATTGGCCGAATACCGTTCGCACCGGGAGACCGAATAAAATAATGACGTAGATACGAAGGCTGCTCATTCCGGTGCCAAAAATATCGGAATGGATCGGCATAACCGAACCATAAAAAGGATTAGACTAACTTTGTTCCAGAATACGCAAGCGCGATGGCCGGACTGTATCTTCATGTACCTTTTTGCAAACAAGCCTGCCACTATTGTGATTTTCACTTCTCCACCAGCCCGGACCATCACCTGGAGTTAATCAGGGCCATGTCCGCCGAGTTGAAATTGCAAAAAGGCTACCTCCGGGACAGCGTTCTCTCCACGATTTATTTTGGAGGAGGTACGCCTTCGCTGCTCCACCAAAGTGAATTGGAAATTATTTTTGAGGGCATTCGTTCAATCTATTCCATAGCCGATAACGCGGAGATTTCGCTGGAGGCCAATCCGGATGACTTGAGCAAAGAAAAATTGGCGGAACTACGGCAGCGGGGGATCAACCGGCTGAGCATCGGCGTTCAGTCTTTTGATGATTCTATCCTGAAATTCCTCAACCGGGTTCATGATTCCGATGAGGCAACACGATGTATCGCGGCTGCACGATCGGAAGGATTCAACAACATAAGCGTTGATTTGATCTATGCTATCCCCGGCCAACCCCAGGAGAGAT
>DATHFS010000471.1:0-7700 GCA_035317975.1 Cyclobacteriaceae bacterium
AAAAAATATTCAAAGGCATTGCCGGGAAAGAATTTTTTGAAGGCTGACTCTACCTGAGCTATGCTCTGCTGGCGATCTTTCTGTTGGATTTTTATGGAAGCTCGGGAGTAGGTACTGTAGGTAGGCCTGAAGATCATCGGCTCCATAGGATTTTTCAGTGATTCCTGATGGTAGTTACCGACAACCCCTACAATCGTCAACGTCCTATCCACATTTTGCGCTTTTTTTCCCCACACAATTTCCTTGCCGATTGCGCTTTGGGCATTCTCCAGTCCCAATAGGTGGACAGCGTTAAGATTTAGAATGACGGCGGTGATATCATCAAAATTGAACTTGTGATCGGTAGGCAGAAACGTTCTTCCGGCCAGGACGGAAACATGATACGTGTCAAAGAAACTATAATCCACGCCAAGGAAGCTCATGGTGTAGTGAGAAGAAGAAGGCTGCTCGCTCAGACGAATGCCGAAGCTCCGGCCCAAACGTTCTCCGGGTAATCTTCCGGAAGTAGTCACACTCAGGACCTCTTTAATCTGGGCAAGCTCCTGCTTATAACTTTCAACCCGCTGAATAAAAGTCGAGTCCCAGGCGGTACGCTCAGGCCCTTGGACAATCAGGGTATTCTGGATCTGGATGCCGAGGTCGGCTTCGTCCATAAACTTCAATTGACGGGAGACGATGATCGTCCCGGTGATAAGCGCCGCCGAGGTAGCAAACTGAAATACAACGAGTGCTTTTCGCAAGAAATTACCGCGCCCGGATCGTTGGAACTTTCCCTTCAATACCACAACAGGTTGATAAGAGGACAACACAAATGCAGGATAAAATCCCGAAAGAAGCACGCCCCCCAGCATAACGCCGACCAAAATGGTCATAGTAAGGGTGTCAATTCCGGATAAGACCCTCCAAAGGGAAAGCTGACCGCCCACAATCTGATTGAAGGGGTCCTGCGCCAGTTGAACCAGGGCGAGGGCCAACCCGAAAGCAAATGCGCTTATCAAGAGGGATTCAAAAATGAATTGGTTGATCAACTGTGATTTCACTGCACCCATCACCTTGCGCAAGCCCACCTCCTTAGCCCGGTCAACCGCCCGTGAAGTCGTGAGGTTGATATAATTGATCCAGGCAATGAGAAGAATGAAACCCGCTACAATCAGCATGGCCCAAACTGCCTTTCCGTTGGCGGTCTTTGCGATATCATATTCATAATCAGAATACAGGTGCGCCTCCTTTAATGGTTGCAGGTAGAATTTCTCCACACTCCCCGAAACTTTGTCTCCTTTGAAATACCGTTCGCTGAAAGCTCCCAATTTACCTTCCAGTGCTTTATAGTCTGCTCCCGGCTTCAACACCAAATAGTGCCTCATGTCCGACCATGTCCAACTATCATCGGCGCCATGGTCTTCGGGGCTGATAAGGGTCGAATATGAAATGAGGGCGTCAAACTGAAGGTGAGAGTTTTCCGGAACGTTGGCGCAAACAGCGGTGATGGTAAAGGGATGAGGGTCAAGACCATCGTACACTACCTTGCCAACAACGGATGAATAATTCTTGTCGGGGACATTGAAATATTTTATTGCCACCTTTTCCGTCAAGACCATAGAATACCTTTCTTTCAGCGCTGTCGATCGTTGGCCAGCGAGCAGGGGAAAACTGAATACGGACAGGAAATGCTCATCGGCAAAATGAGAATTGTCCCCACGAAAGAACCGATCCTCGGCCTTGATATTCATGTCGCCATTCGGCATCAGACGGGTATATTCCTCAATTTCAGGGTAGTCCTTTGCCAGGGTCGGCCCGATTGTCGGGTACATGATGGTACCGTGCTGAATCAGCTTGCCGTTCTGGAAGCGGTCATTCGTTACGCGATAGGTCCGGTCAAACTTCTCATTGAATTTGTCGTAACTCCATTCAAAGCTGACAAACTGAAAAATGAGCAAACAGGCCGCCAAGCCAATTCCCAAGCCGAAAATATTGATGGCGGAAAATACTTTGCTTTTAAAAACATTCCGGAAAGCAACCGTCAGGTAATTGCGTAACATGACTATGATTTTTTATGATTTAAATGATTTGAGTGATGAATGATTCCGATGATTAACTTGATTTAAATTGATATGATCGAAAAAGAGTATAGTCATGACCATCATTTAATCACCCCGATAGCTATCGGGAGAACCACAGTTTAGGCTATTATTCATAGTAAATCATCAAAATCACAGGAATCACAGTTCAGACAATTGCGGTGTCTATTCATACTTGATCGTCTCTGCCGGATTGATCAACGCGGCTTTCAGCGAATGGTAGCTTACCGTAGTCCAGGCAATAATCATCGCCGTAAGAATGGAAGCTGCAAAGGCCCAAATTTCCACGGGAGTCCTGTAGGCAAATCCCTCAAGCCAAAGCGAAACGATAAAAATAGCAGCGGGTATGGCGATGACAATAGAGAGCAAAACCAGCCTGGTAAAATTCTTATTAAGGAGGAGCACGATGTTGGCTGCTGTGGCGCCCAGCACTTTGCGGATACCGATCTCTTTGGTTCGCTGTTCTGCCGTATAGGCCGCTAATCCATACAGACCAAGGCATGAAATAAAAATAGCCAGAAAGGTGAAGAAGGTAATGGCCTTGCCAAAGACTTTTTCTTTTTGCAGTAACTCCCCGAAATTTTCATCCACGAAATGGTAACGGAAGGGTTCGTCAGGAACAAGCTCATTCCATCGCGCCTCGGCCTTTTTAAGAAAACCGGGAATGGAATGATTCAACCGAAATCCGATCTGCCATTTTTCTTTGGAGAGGATGATGGCCGTTGGAGCAATGGAATTACGCAGCGACTCCCAATGGAAATCGCTGACCACGCCAATGACGCGCTGGGTTTTATTCACTACCGCACCAACAGGCTGATCCCCCAGGCCCAGAACCCTGACGGCAGTCTCATTCAAAATAATCCCGGATGTGTCGGAAGCAAGGTCTTTTGAAAAGGTCCTGCCCTTCAGGAGGCGATACCCCATGAGCGATACATAGTCGGCGTCTCCCCAATACGTATTGATCGTGATGGCCTTTTCCATCGCAGCAGTTTGGTAGGTATAAAAGGAAAGAATTCGTTTGCTCCCGGGTTCACCCCCATGAAAACTGGATTGGATGACTCCGGCTTCCTTTGTCAATTCATCTTTAAATGATTCTGCCGAATGACCTAATAATGAACCATTATCCACCGTAACCACATTTTGCTGGTCAAACCCGAGGTCCTTTGTCTGGATAAACCGCATCTGTTGCAACACGATCGCCGTACAAATGATCAGGGTGATGGAAACAGAAAATTGAAAAACGACTAAAACATTGCGAAAGCCACTTCCGCCGGAAGTAATCACATTTCCCTTGAGGACCTTCACCGGTGTAAACGAGGTAAGGTAAAACGCCGGATAAATACCCGAAAGAATTCCGACCAAAAATGCAAACCCAAAATAGAGTAAGATACTCGAAGGGCTTGTCCACACCGTCGACACCAGGCTATTGCCGGCGATGTATTCAAATACCACAAGAAATACTTCTGATAAAAATAACGCTAAGACCATTGCCACGGTGCACGTGAACACGGACTCCACGAGAAACCGGACAATCAATCGTCCCCGCGAGGTTCCTAACGTTTTGCGAATGCCTACTTCTTTAGCCCGCCCGGAAGCTCTTGCCGTCGTCAGGTTGACAAAGTTCACTGCAGCCAGGACGAGAATAAACAGGGAAATGGCTGAGAAAATATAACTATTCATTTCATTTCCTCCGGGCGACAGTTCCAGGCTCAGTTTGGACTTCAGGTAAATATCCTGTAGATGGTGAACATAAAATTTCACTGAGTTTTCATTCGCTTTATAGTCCCTTAACGATTTGAACCCCGCCGGCACACCGGACTCCGGATAAACATGTTTCTCTATCGTTTTTTCAAGTGCTTGATTGAGATCGGCTTCCGTCGAACCCGCTTTTAACAAAACATAATTGTAGAAGGCGGCCGAGGACCAGGCACGCTCCCCCTTGATCATACTTTGGTTCGAGATCCACATCGCAGCGTTTAGGTGGGTAGGAAAGCCGGGATCTTCGACGACACCCGTGATAGCATAGGGTGTTCGTTCTTTGCCAATTTCAAGTACTTCGCCCAGGACATCCGATTTGCCAAATAACTTCTCAGCGGTTTTCACTGTCAGCACGACCTCATGGGGTCCCTTTAGCACGTTGCGGACATCCCCCGCCAGGAAAGAAAAATGAAATACATGAAAGAAGGCGGTGTCGGTATAGTAAACAACAGGCTCGATGAACGTCTTGTCGTTTACTTTGACGGTCACGTCGCGATCTTTGCTTATGCGCGTTGCCGTTTCGATCCCGGCAAATTCCTTTGGAAGAACATTCAATAATTCCTCCGGACCATTAGCAAACCGGCCCATATTGAAAAAAGAGATTCCAACGCGATAAATGCGGTCGGCCTGAGCAAATCCCCGGTCGTAATTCCACTCCCCGTAGACATACAAAAAAATGACCAGACTGCAGGAAAGTCCTACCGCCAGGCCAACGATGTTGATGAATGAGTAAGAAAACTGACGGGTAAGGTTGCGATAGATAACAAGGAGGTAGTTTCGTATCATATTTCTGATTTTACATCACTCATCTCTCAAGGCAATGACAGGGTTGGCTGATGCGGCTCGGTAGGAGATGGTACCGACCGTTCCCAACACAATGATAAGGGACACAACAACCCCTGCTGCAAAGGTAAAAATACCAGGTTCGATGTGATAGGCAAAATTTTCAAGCCATTGTCCCATAGCGTAGTAGCATGCAGGCGCTGCCACCACAAAAGAAATCAGAATCAGGACGACAAATTCCCTCGAAAACAAGGTCATGATACTGGAGACACTCGCACCCAACGTCTTCCGGATTCCTACTTCCTTGGTCCGCTTTGTAACCATGAATGAAACCAGGCCCAATAACCCGATACTGCCGATCAATACGGCCACCACGGCAAACACAGTAATGAGCTTCGACGTTCTCTTTTCACGGGCATAAAAGTTACTGATGGTGTCATCCAGGAAAGTATATTCGAAAATATAATTCGGGAAAGTCATTTTCCAGGTCTGCTCGACTTTGCCCATGACTTCCTTACTGTCTTTGGTTTGCAGCCGTATAGCAGTTGTGTAGAAAAAGTTAGTGCCAGCCATAATGATCACAGGCGGAATTTTCGAATGCAGGGAGGACGTATGAAAGTTCCTGACCACACCCTGGATCAATTTTCTGCTTCTCCCCCAGTATTCAACCGATATACCGATAGCATCGGCAGGATCTTTCAATCCCAGGGCCCTGACAAACGCTTCATTGACCAAAAACAAATTGGCCGTATCAGACCGGCTCAGGTTCTGTCCGGCGAGCAAGGTCAATTGATATGTTTTGAGATAATCTTCATCGGCGAACTTCACGGTCGCATACTCCTTGACGGATCTCCCATTGACCGTGGCGTTGAAGTCGCCGCCCCAGGAATTGCCTGCCGTAGACCCCGTGTTACTCATCGTGACATCCTGTACACCGGGAATATTCTGAAGCCGATCCTTCATGATGCGAAGGTCGACCTCCTTTCTTTCCGGTATCTCAAATTCTACTACAGCCGAGCTATTTAATCCAAGGGGTTGACTGTTAAAAAAATCAATCTGCTGGATAATAATGATCGTGCTGACCACCAATGCCTGAGAAATGATCAATTGAAAAGCAATTAAGGCTCTCCGGAGCGTTACCCCTTTGCTTTCTCCCCCGACGATCTTGTTTTTCAATGCCTTGATCGGCTGGAAAGAGGCCAGCGACATAGCAGGATAAAGCCCGGCAAGCAAGGTCACCAGAAGCGGAAGCGCGAAAATAAAGAATGCTATCGTTCCATCGGCAAACGGAGCGAATCGCAATGTATATCCCAACACCGGATTCAAATTAATCATGGCGAATTCCACTATCGCCATAGAAACGGCCAAAGAAATCATCGTGATCACGAACGTTTCACCCAGGAATTGGAGGATCAGGTGAATCTTTCCGCTGCCCATTACTTTTCGGATCCCTACTTCTTTGGCCCGGTTGACGATCAACACGGAATTGAGATTTATAAAATTAATGCAGGCCGTAAGAAAGAGCAACAACCCGATCAATGAAAGTGCGATCAGGCTTTGGTAGGTGATAATCCGGTTATAATTTCCAAAGCGGTCGTCAAAGTGAACCTCGGAAAGAGGTTGTAAAAAATAAGTTCTGCCTTCCCCGTCTTCCTTATCATTTCCTTTGAAATATTTCAGGTGCCAGCCTTTCATTTTATTTTGAAAATCAAGGGCATTCACGCCCTCCTTCAATTGAACAATACAATTAATACCACCGGAAGAGGACGTCCAATTGTCCCAACCATGTTTATCTGCCCCCAGCTTGTTTGAAATGATCATGGCAAATGGAAAGCTGGTGTTCAAAGGAGCGTCCTTTACGACTCCACTCACCGTCAGGTCATATTTATTATTGTAATTGATCACCTGATTAAGGGCCGGTGAATTGCCAAAATAGGTACGGGCAACCGATTCGGCCAACACGACCGTCTTCTCGCGTGAGAGGCCGTCCGTTGCGCTTCCCTCCAACCAATCATAGTGAAACATGCTGAAGTAATCCGGATCGGCAAACGTTACTTTGGTTTGCTTAAAAAGTTTGTTGCTGCCGTCTTTCCCGGGAACGGTAATGACAGGGTAACCGTCGTTTGAATCCGTAATGCTCACGTATTCCAGGTCATGAAAATCCTGGCGCATGGCTTCCGGCAAAACATACGTTATACCGGCCTCGTAGCTCTTCTCTTCATACTTGTGATATTCCGTCACAACCCGGTACATCCTGTCTTTATGCGGATGGTAATCATCAAAACTCAATTCAAAACGAACGATGGTGAAAATGATGATCGTACAGGAGATGCCCAGTGATAAACCAATGATGTTGATGAGGGAATGACCTTTGTTTTTCCAAAGGGACCGGAAAGTGGATCGAAGGTAGTTTTTTAGCATAACGGTAAGGGTGATAACCCGGATGATTACTAAAATCGGTCCAGAATCAAATTAGGGCTAAAAAGGGCGGAGAAACCTACTTTTGAATGGAATTAGCGTCCGGTAATGGACGGGAGCGTGGCGGAAACGAACTGGGTCTCCTCACCCCCTGCCCCCTCTCCATGAATGGAGAGGGGGAATGGAGAGGGGGATCACAAGGACTAAATGGACTTGATTGCCTTCCACATCTCCTCCGCTACAAATTGATTCCCTTTTTCATTAAGGTGGACCCGGTCGCTGGTAAGAATGCCGGATTCCTTGTTCTCGGTATTGTATTGTTTGTTATACTCTAAAAATGATTTTCGTAAATCCACGACCGGCAAACCGTTCTTGACAGCCAAGGCGCGAATGATATTGCTGTATTTATTGAGGTCGCCGTCGAGTTCATTGCTAAAATCGGTTTTTTCCCCGATCGCCGCCGGAGTACAAAGGACTACCTTGATGTTCCTGGCCTGCAATTTTTTGATGATCGCCGTATAGAATTTCTCAAACTTGTCGGCATCCGTGCCGGTTCCCGAAGTGCGTTTGTGCCACACATCGTTGACGCCGATGAAGATCATCACCACATCGGGGTTTTTGCTCAACACATCGTCTTCCAGGCGGAGGTAAAGATCATACACC
>DATHFS010000472.1:0-4540 GCA_035317975.1 Cyclobacteriaceae bacterium
GCTCTTGATGATCATGGGAAAAAAATTATGCCCTACTTCATGGATAATCACGCCAATCATGCCCCATTTGGTGCGGTCGGAATACGTGCCATCTTTATTCGGTCTGCCATGGTTAAAGCAGATCATAGGGTATTCCATACCGATGCTGGCGTTATGGACGGACGTAGCCTGAGGGTAAGGATAGTCAACGGAGTATTTCGAATACGTAACAAGCGCATTTTTTACTGCCTTGGTTGATTCCAGTGCCCACAGAGGATTGCCTTCTTTGGGATAGTACGACATCGCCAGCGGTGTTTTATCATTGATCTTCACTGCCTGGGCATCCCAGATGAATTTTCTGGAACTTGCAAAAGCAAAATCGCGGACGTTTTCCGCGTAAAACCTCCACGTTTTTTTGTCTTTGGATTTTGTCATTTCGCGCTGCACGGCCTCTTCCTGGGTGCAGATGACTACGGTGTGGTCATACGACGTTTTTGCTTTTTCGAACCGGGCGAATTGTTCTGGCGTCACTACTTCTTTCAAATTCTGCACCATACCCGTGCCGGCAACGATATGATCGGCGGGCACAGTCAGGTTTACGGTGTAATCGCCAAAGGCAAGTGTAAATTCCCCTTGCCCCAGGAATTGCTTGTTCTGCCATCCGACAACGTCGTCGTAGACACACATGCGCGGGAACCATTGACCGATGATATAAACATAATTTCCATCCTCGGGAAAATACTCCATGCCGCTACGGCCATCGTTGAGCGTAGCGCCCCTTACCCGGTCATTGATATTGAACGCCCAGTCAATGGAAAATGAAATTTTCTGACCACTGCCCAACGGGGTAGGCAAATCAATACGCATCATGGTTTGATTGATGGTGTACGGCAACACTTTGCCCGACTGGTCTTTTATCGATTTGATTTTATACCCGCCGTCGAAATCATATAATCCCAATGTGCCGGCCATTTCTTTGGCGTTGACGGAATCGCGGACCCGGGAGGTGGCAGTCTTTGCGCTATTATTGTCTTTCTCGTTAATATTTTGGTCTACTTGAAGCCACAGGTACCGGAGTACATCCGGAGAGTTGTTGGTATAGAGGATGACTTCTGAACCCTCGAGGCTCTGTGTATCATCGTGGAGTTCGGCCTGGATCACATAGTCGGCTTTCTGCTGCCAATACCTGGGCCCCGGCGAACCCGAGCCCGAGCGATATTCATTGGGCGTGGGAAGCGTCTGGCCCAGTTGTTCAAATTTTCCCTGCCATTTTGGGGATTCTGTATTGGCCGGTTCCTGTGCCGAACCTGCGTGGAAGGCAATGAACGTTAAAAAGAAAAGGGCAATTTTCTTCATAGTCTGGGATTAGTTTCAAAATCGATTCGTTCCCCTGGCACGCGGCCCCGGGACTTCACCAAAATATTCTGTCTTTCACTAAAATAAGAGCGATCCCGGCAATGGCGGACGATAATACCATTTTCCAGTCCCGGCGGCTTACGCCAATCAAATCAACTAAAATAAAACTGGCCGCCAAAAAAAGAAGGACGACTATTATTTGACCGAACTCAAGGCCAATATTAAAGGCCAAAAGCGGGGATGCAATGTGTTCACTTTTTCCCAGAATAGCGCGCAAGTAATTCGAAAAACCCATACCATGAACCAATCCGAAGAACAAGGCTAACGCATAATTTGTTTGAATCGGTTGCCGGGGAATGCTTTCTTCGTTACGGAAGAGATTGGAGAAAGCTGTAATGAAAATAGTAAGCGGGATTAGAAATTCGATAAGGTTGGTTTTCACAGATATGATCCGGAGTGTTGCCAGGGCCAGTGTAATGGAATGACCAATCGTAAAAGCCGTGATCAGGATGAGTATTCTTTTCCAGTCGCGCACCAGGTAAATCGCACCCAGGGCAACTACAAAAAGAATATGGTCATACCCGTTCACATAGTCCAGAATATGATCCTTGCCCAAACCAAAGTACAGTGAAAAATCGTTCATCGGTTGCGAAACGAGGCGCAATTATAGAACTAAAATTTGATTTGTAACAGCCTAAATATGTGAAGCTTTGGCCTTATTTTTGAGTTTCCGTCGACTATGATTCTTGTTTTATATTCTCTCTTTTTGTTTCCGCATCCCCTTCATGTTTCCGTGAGTGAGATCAACTACAGCGAAAAGGACAAAGCCCTTCAGATCACTTCAAGGATCTTTGTTGACGACCTTGAACTCAGCATCCGAAACCAGCGAAAGGAGCCGGAGCTCGATTTGCTGCTACCCAAAAACGGGTTGACTACAGACCTCCTCGTCAGCGAGTACCTGAAGGACCACGTCAGGATAAAACTCGATGGCAAACTGCAAAAGTTGAAATTCCTCGGTCATGAAGTGGAGGAGGTTGCCATTGTCTGTTACTTCGAAATTGAAAATGTGAAAAAAGTAAAGGTCCTGGAGATCTTTAATGATATGATCACCGAAACGTGGGACGACCAGTCTAACCTCGTTCATGTTACGTTTCGCGGTCCGGTTAAAAGCGCCCGCCTCATGCGCGATAAACCATTGGAAGTATTTAAGATTGACTCAAAATAAATATAATTAGAAGACAAGATCATGCGCAAGAAAATCGTGGCCGGCAACTGGAAAATGAACAAGACCCTGGAAGAAGCACAAATCCTTACTTCGGAATTAATGGGGATGGTAGCGGACGAAGTGAAGGCGAACGTCCAGGTGGTTTTATGTACGCCATTCCCTTATTTGATGGCCATCAAAAAACAGTTGGGATCAGCGGCCAGGATGTCGGCAGGTGCTCAAAACTGCAGCGACCAGGAGTGGGGGGCATTTACAGGCGAGGTATCGGCACCCATGCTTCAATCCATAGGCATTCCGTTTGTAATCATAGGGCACAGCGAGCGCCGGCAGTATTTTGGAGAAGACGGAAAATTACTGGCGAAGAAAGTGGATCGCGCTTTGCGTTGCGGACTCACTCCGATCTTCTGTTGCGGAGAGCCGTTGGAAATACGCGAGAAGGGAACGCATGAAACTCTTGTAAAACAACAGGTAGGAGAAAGTCTGTTCCACCTCACCGAAGCCGATCTGAAAAAGGTTGTTGTTGCCTACGAACCGGTCTGGGCAATTGGAACAGGAAAAACGGCGACGTCACAACAGGCCCAGGACATGCATGCGGTCATCCGAAAGCATATTGGGGCCCGGTACAGCCAGGATGTTGCAGAAGAAATTTCTATTCTCTACGGCGGCAGTGTAAAGGCCGACAATGCCAAAGAACTATTCACCTGCCCCGATGTTGACGGCGGATTGGTAGGCGGCGCTTCACTCAAGTCGAGAGAGTTTGTAGATATTGTAAAGGCTATTTCCTAGTACCAGCTTCAACAATTCGATTTGCCATGTTTTACACGCGGCTTCAGGTTATCTGTGATCCTGCGTTTTCAGAAATCCTGATGGCGGAGATAGCGGAAACCGGCTTTGATTCTTTTCTGGAAACGGAAAAGGGATTTGAAGCTTATGTGGAAAATGAAAAATTTGACCAAAGCCGACTTTTCGCGGTGCAGGTGAAATACAACCATGTCATGCCCCTGTTTTTCTTCCAGGATAAGATCCAAAAGCAAAATTGGAATGAGGAGTGGGAACGGAATTTGGAACCTATTATCGTGGATGAAAAATGTTTAATCCGCGCTGAGTTTCACAAGGTCAAAAAAAAATATCCTTACGAAATCATCATCACGCCTAAAATGTCGTTTGGCACAGGTCACCACCAGACTACCTATCTCATGATCAAAAATCAAATGGGCATGGATCATCTGGGTAAACGGGTAATGGATGCCGGTTGTGGGACGGCCATCCTTTCCATTATGGCATCGAAATTAGGAGCCCGCGAGGTGGAGGCATTTGATATAGACGACTGGAGCGTCATCAACGGCCGGGAGAATATTGAAATCAACGACTGCAAAAATATTCTCCTTCATCAGGGCAGGATCAGCGAGATCGGTCTTACAGGAATGTTTGATATTATCCTGGCCAACATCAACAAGAATGTATTGATGGACGAGTTGGAAGTATATTCCCGTTTTTTAAACAAGGAGGGATATCTCCTTCTCAGTGGGTTTTACGTGCAGGATATCAGTGATTTGAAAAAGAAGGCCGGGCAGCATGGATTAAAAGAAACACAGCGGGACGAACGCGAAACCTGGGCAGCGCTTTTGCTTGGAAAGGAATAATAACTTTATCCCTCCGACGTTATCCATTCACCCTTTCGATCGCGATACATTTAGTACCTTACCTCGTCGTTTTACGAATCTCTGGCTTATTCACCCTGTGAAGAAGGTTTTACCATCTATTGGCATTTTGTTACTTGCCTGGGGTACATCCCTTGGGCAAAGCAATGCCTATCAATATACCTTTCAGGACAGCCTTCGCGTTGTACTCGAAAACACCCGCAACATCGAAGCGGGCACGGTGGGGACTGCGTTTGCATCGGTGTGGGCCAGCCTGGGGCCCGATCAGCAGCAGACCATTAAGACGCACATAAAATCCATGAAACGCAAAGGGTACAAG
>DATHFS010000473.1:0-3249 GCA_035317975.1 Cyclobacteriaceae bacterium
CATTGACTTTGCTTTGATTCGATGATTTAAGCGCAAACCTTCCCCACACATTTGCTTTAAATGAATAATACAGCACGAGCCCTGAAGCGGCGGCCGCCCCTCCCGTTGTTATCCACCCAATATTGTTACCAAAATAATGAAAGCTTAGTCCGATGCCGATAATCAGGAAAATAAATCCCAAAACGCCAACGAGGGTGGTGCCGGGCACAAAAATGATTTCTGCCACAATTAGCGTAAGGCCAAACAGAATGAGGGAAATAACGGTGATCCACTCCAACATAACTTCAAAGCTAAGCCGATTTGTGATACCTCAATAGGCTCTCGCAAACAATACCCTTCTGCCGGAAGGCTTTCCCGAATAAACGCACTTTCCGTTTTCTTCCACCGCATCCAGGGGGATGCAGCGAATCGTCGCTTTGGTTTCCTCCTTGATGGCCGCTTCCGTTTCCGCCGTGCCGTCCCAATGTGCCAGAATAAACCCGCCTTTTCCGTCCAGGACTTTTTTGAAGTCCTCGAAAGAATCAACGGATGTTGTTTGCTCGTTTCTGAATTTCAGCGCTTTTTGATAAATGTTTGCCTGAATCTCATCCAGAAGTTGAGGGATGACAGCGGCTACCTCATCCATCCGTATGACTTTCTTTTCTTTCGTGTCCCGGCGTGCTACTTCCACCGTTCCGCTTTCCAAATCGCGGGGACCGATAGCAATACGGACAGGCACTCCTTTTAATTCATATTCCGCAAACTTAAAACCGGGTTTTTGAGTATCCCGGTTATCGAACTTCACGGAATAGCCCTGCTGACGAAGTTGCACAGCCAGTGAGTTGGCTTTCTCCGAAATCTTATTCAGCTCCTCTTCACTCTTGAAGATGGGTACGATCACTACATGGATGGGAGCAAGTTTGGGTGGCAACACGAGCCCGTCGTCATCGGAATGGGCCATGATCAACGCGCCAATAAGCCGCGTGCTTACTCCCCACGATGTTCCCCACACCAATTCCAGTTTGCCTTCTTTGGTGGTAAATTGAACGTCAAACGCTTTTGCAAAATTTTGACCCAGGTAATGCGATGTCCCTGCCTGGAGCGCTTTGCCATCCTGCATGATCGCTTCAATGCAATACGTGTCTACAGCACCGGGGAATTTTTCACTTTCCGATTTCTTACCCTTGATCACAGGAAGAGCCATAAAATTTTCCACGAAGTCTGCGTATACATCAAGCATTTGACGTGTTTCCTGTACCGCCTCTGCGGACGTGGCATGGGCTGTGTGACCTTCCTGCCACAGAAACTCCGACGTTCTTAAGAATAGTCTGGTCCGCATCTCCCAGCGAACGACATTGCACCATTGGTTGATCAAAAGAGGCAAATCGCGATACGACTTAATCCATTTTTTGTAACTGTTCCAAATGACGGTTTCGGAGGTAGGTCGCACGATTAATTCTTCTTCGAGCTTGGCCTCTGGGTCTACAATGATCCCACTGCCGTCCTCCGCATTTTTCAGCCGGTAATGGGTAACGATGGCACACTCTTTCGCAAAACCCTCTACGTGACTGGCTTCTTTTGCCAGGAAGGACTTCGGTACAAAAAGGGGAAAATAGGCATTGACGTGCCCCGTATCTTTGAACATCTTGTCGAGGGCCTGTGTCATTTTTTCCCAGATGCTGTAGCCATACGGTTTGATAACCATGCAACCCCGGACGTCTGAATTCTCTGCCAAATCAGCCTTTTTTACAATATCGATGTACCATTGCGAATAGTCTTCCGACCGTGCTGTTATCTCTTTTCCCATTGCTTCGTAATTATTTTTGCACTTTTATTGTTAAAATAGGTGGCAAATATAAATCAGGATTGATTGGATTTAAGGACACCCGCCGGTTTTAAGCTATTGAATTGCAGGCTGGCGCCGAAAAGCCGGTTTTATTTAACCGGGTCGAAGAAGTGACCTTTGGCATAACTACCAATCCAAATCATGGTTTTGGATTCAAATTTGTCGTAATTTAGTGATTGAAAGAAAACCTAAAAAAGCTCGTTTTACGTTTAAATTAAGGGAACACAAATAATAAAGTATATGAAAAACAAGTCCGGAATAGTGATTGCCTTGATGATGTTGGCCGCTTCGGCTGCCTACAGTCAGGTAGAAGTTGATGACATGTATTTCAATTCTAAAGACCGTGCAAAATTGGCTGCGTCAAAGCCGGTATCTTTTGCCACGACGTCGCAGGCGGATGACGCCCGGTTGGGCACGTCCACTCCATCGGTAAACCCTACGGACAGTTATTCCGGACGGGGCGAGAATCCTGACTATTCCTCTTCCAGCGGAACTCAGGGCGATCCCCAGTATTTCACTTCGAACTACCAACCCACAGGCGTTAATCAAAGTCTGAGTAACAGCTATTCCGGATACGGCAATTCCGGTTATAACAATTACAATAGCCCTTATGGCTATGGTATGAATTCAATGTATGGCATGAATTCGATGTACGGTATGAATTCAATGTATGGTATGAATTCAATGTACGGAATGAATTCAATGTACGGAATGAGCCCTTATAGTATGGGATACGGAATGGGGATGGGTTACGGGATGGGAATGGGCTACTCTTCCTTTGGAATGGGATATGGCATGTCACCTTATAGCATGATGGGGATGGGGTACGGAATGGGTTATCCCTACGGTCTTGGCTACGGCATGGGATATTACGGGGGGTACGGTTATCCTTCCACGGTGGTTATTGATAATAGTTCATCCTATGGAAGACGGGGATCGCGAAGCAGTGCAGTGAATAGCAATAGTAGTTCATACTATAGTCAAAATCCTGCGGCCACTACGAGCAGATCGAGCCTTGCCGGAGGAAGAGTCGCCAGCGGTCAATCATCCACGTCTCAGTATTACCAACGCGGATGGAAAAGTAATCCGAACATTATTTCAGGAAGTTCCGGCAGTAGAACTTCATCCTGGGGCAACTCGGGCACTACTTCTGGTTCTGGTTCCAACTGGGGCGCAAGAAGTTCATCCTGGGGCAACTCTAACTCCAATTCCAACTCCAGTTGGGGAGGCAGCAACAACTCCAGAAGTTCCTTTGGCAGTGGTGGGAGTGGATTCTCCGGTGGCCATTCTGGCGGCGGTTTTTCAGGTGGTGGTGGGGGCGGAAGAGGAAGACACTAATCGCCTATAGGCACACAATCTTCGTTTGTTTTTATGAAAAATTTTGCGGGGCTCGTTCTCGTTGGGTTTATTTTGTTTAATTCATT
>DATHFS010000474.1:0-5849 GCA_035317975.1 Cyclobacteriaceae bacterium
TACATGGATTTTTTGCATAGGGGATTAAAGCATGAGTTATACAGAGTTACAGGTCACTACCATCTTCAGCTTTCTCAGGGGTGCTTCCCATCCTGAAGAATTAGTTGAAGTTGGTAGTGACCTGTAACTCTGTATAACTCATGCTTTAATCCCCTATGCAAAAAATCCATGTATAAACCAGTGATCGATTTTATCATGATAGTGTCCCAACCGAAAGAGCCAATAGCGATGCCCCTCTTCATCTTCGACGCGGTAGTAGTCACGGTGCTCTCCTTGTTGAAGCCACCACTCTTGCTCAATCCGTTCCGGGCCATCGGCTTTGACGATCTTATGTAGTTGCCCTTTATACCGAAACAGCATAGGTGGATAGTCCGGAATAGGTGCGGTGACCTCAATGGGCTGCGGTATCGGCAAAAGTTGAAGCGGTCGGAGCTTATCGGCCGGCCATGCAGTTGTTACTTTCTCCTGAAGCGATGAAGCCGGTTTGAATGACCGCTCCGGCCAGTAATGTTCATTTGGTATATAACGGTGAATGGCATTCATGCCAACCCTACTTGCTATGCGATCAACAAGCTCTGATACCCTCACGTCTTCTAATCCCACAGTTCCTTCCCACATCTTTTCCTGCTGTGGAAAATGATCTTCTACCGTTGGAGCTTCCAATACAAACAGCTCGATGCCTAATGCCGGTTCGATTGTTTGCAACTTGTGTTCGAACAATTTGAAAAGATGGTTGATCGTATGCGATGGACGACTGGTTACAATATCAACTTGTTCGACTTTTCCATCGACACGATACCCCTTGAACACCGCCGTACGAAGTCCTTTCTGTTCTTGTTGAAGACGCAGACAGAGTGTGTTAAGCAGGCGCTGCAATGCGATCTCAATACCGGTCGCAGTAACAATCGGTTCCAGACAAGGCAGTCGTTCCTGATAAAGCGCAACAGGGAGCACAGGCTCGAGCAATTCTATTTCCTGACCGAGCGCTTTGTCCACCTGTTGAAGAAAGGAAAGACCAAAACGCCTTCTTAATGATGACCGTGGCATTTTAATAAACTGACGCACATGGTGAAGGCCAAGCTTGTGCAAACGCCCGATTGCATCCGGCTCCAGGCGAAGGGCTTCAGGCGGCAAACACATCAATGCTTCGATATGCATGCCGTCGGCAATAATAAGTGGTTCTTTACCAAATCGCGCAACAGCCCACGCAACGCCGACTGTATCTGCCATGGCTATCCGTACATCATAACCACGCGTGTTTAATTTCTTTTTGATATCTGCAACATACTTTAGATCGCCCTCCCAGAGATGGGAGCAACCTGTGGCATCAAGCAACAGACCATCGGGAGGATCAACGGATACGATAGGGGTGAAGCGGATGCACCATTCTGCAAGACGTCTAAGTAATTTATCAGCAAGATCAGGCTTATCATCCAGCACTTCCAAGTCTGGAATAATCGCCCTCGCGTCAGCGAGAACCATTCCTCTGTTTATACCTTTCTGCTCTGCTTTTGCATTCGAGGCAGTGATGATCATTCTCCCATGAGAAGAAGCCCGTAAAACAAAAGGCAACTCTTTCAGATTCGGCTGGCGGAGAGTGAACCAGTCCGTAGTCAGGTGACGGAACCAGATGGAAACAAATCGCGTTGCCATTTCATCCAGCTTTCTTTTGTTGCTCTAGTAAAACAGAAGGGAATTTGTAAACAGGCAGGAACCTTCCCTCTACCCATTGGATGTCCCATACACCTGATCTCCCATTTCGCATTCTTACGAGTTCGACTTTCCACTTTGGAAAACCGATGCCGGGCAGCTCATCAACCGATTCACTTGACAGTGGAGTAATCCTCCATCGTGAAACACACGCTGTTGTATTCAGATTGCGATACTTGTTGCGAAGTATAAAGCCGGTTACCTGACTTTGTTCAACAGCCAGTTGAAGACGCCGGGAAGCAGTAAAATCAATTTCCCGGATCTCCCCTACTACAGCAGAGAGTGCTTCACATTTCAGTGCTTCCTCCATCGCCCAGATCACCTCTTTTTCTTTTTGCAGATCAATGAAGATGAAACGGTCAGGCTCAAGACCAAAACTTTTCAATGCGGGTGGAAAAAGCGTTCGGGAAGAACTGATCCACAGCACGGTGCCACTGTTTCCCATAAGGGATGCCAGTAACCCGGAAATAAAACCGACAGTAGAAGCTGAGTCTTCCGCTTGTGCAGATAAAAATTCGTGCATAGCACCTAGAGGAAAGGATCCGTTGGGAAAGGCATCTTTTAGCGGCCCCAGGCCTACGTCCAAAATAGCATTGCGTGAAGAATTGAACCCCTCCAGGCGGAGAATATCCATTTGTAATTCCGCAATACGATCAGCTTTTTTTATGGGCGTCATGGCGCTTGGACTAGCGAAGTCCAAAGGTAGTGTAAACTAATATATTTAGTATTATGTATGTACATAAAACTAATATTGTTAGTTAAAACCATCGAATTAGTGGTTTTTTATGGGTCAAGTCACAATTTGACCCACGAAGTCGGGGTTAGCTAACCCTAATGCTTATAGACCGCTCCGAGGCCCTGCCTGCGCGAGATGCTTCGGGGGGCAGGCGCGGGGGCCATGTCATCACTCCAGGGGTTAACCAAATCTGAAGCTACGCGATCTTGTGGTAGTTTTCCTTCGTTCAGAGGATTATTTAAGCGCGGAAATCACCCAAGCAATCGAATAGGCCAACATGCTAAGGCCTAACCATGCAAGGAAAAGCCGTGCGCGATTGTAATAAAATTTTGGGAGTCTCATACTTTCTTTGGTGCGTTATTTTTTAAAAGGAAGGGAAGGTATTCAGAGACATTGACTCCTGCCAATTTGGATCGTCAAAAGGCAAAAATGGAGCATAAAGCGTCAGTTTACCCGAGGAAAGGAATTTGTATTTGGCGGATGTAAGAGATGGGCAACTATAATCTCGGGTTTCATGTATCAATAGCGGGATACTTTCATTCCCTAAAAAAAATATTCATTTTAGGATTCGTTGCAATTGCCGCGCTGTTTTGAAGCCACACTGGGAAGCTATATAATCAATCGTGTACTCAGGGTTATTCAGCAGCATTCTTGCATTTTCGAGTCGCAATCGCGTGAGATACTCGACAATGGTCGATCCTGTTACTTCCTTGAATACCCGACTGAGATTTCTGGGGCTCATGGCAACGCTTGATGCCAGTGATTCAATGGAATTTTCGCCCGCTATGTTATCTACGAGGAAATCCTGCACTTCGTGAATTTTGGGATTAACGTGATTCCTGAAATCAAGGTAAATGCTTTGCTGGCTATGGCTTTGAGCTCTCCGATGATAGACGACCAATCCGCGGGCGACTTTATGAACGAACCGGGGCCCCTTCAGCTCCTCGAGGATGCCCAGCGCCAGATCAATACCCGCGCTGATCCCCGCGCTGGTATAGATATTCCCGCTTTTGACATATAACGTATCCGGAACAACACGCGCTTTTGGAAATCGAACTTGTAAGGCATCAACCCGCCTCCAATGCGTCGTGCACTCTTGTCCATCCAGCAAGCCGGCTTCGCCCAGGACAAACGCTCCATTGCAAATGGAACAAATGGTAACCTGATCTTTACTACAATTACCGATCCATGAAAAGTACTCCTGTTCTGCCCGGAAAACTTCACTTGTAAGATAATCATAATCCATGCCGGGGACGAACAGAAAATCTCCCTCTTTCAACTGAGCCTCTTTGTAGTTTGCAACCTTGCCAAATCCAAGGCCTGCAGCACTTGTGGTTTCAGCCGTATAAGCGTAGAACTCAATGTCGACTGCAAATCCATACATTTTGGCTTCGGTAAAAACCTGAACGGGTCCGGCGAGATCAAGCAATTCAACATTCGGAGGGACGATAAAAGCCACTTTCATTTTTGCTGGTTTAATAACTCTTGAGCAATACAAGGTACGTACAACAAGAGAGGACAATAGTGATCTCCGTGATTATATTACTATGAGCGTCAGGCTTTCAGATTACAGTTTTTCCTGAGTTTCCCTTTCCATATAATTCTCCGGCTAAATAAGGTTCAAGAATCTCCTGCAAGTCATCCGGGATTTCCATCGGCCGTAATCCGGGAACATTAGCGCCCCCGGTATTCCCACGGGGGATTTTACCCACGAAGGACTTGACACCTCCCAGCAGAAGCCTGGGCAATTGCCCGAGAATTTCTTTCCTGCTTTTCATCCTGAAACCGAACTTCAACATTAACCAATGTACCAGGCTATGTTCCCGGGGCCAGGTTTGCCCAAGGATATGAGCGCGCTCCAGGTAGTACCAAGCCATGGTCAAATTACCCCGGCCCGATTCGATCCTGAATTTTCTCAGCTCTTGCCGGAAGAAAATCTTTACCCCCGCCGGCATCGACCAATAAACTTTCATGGTCTGTCTATTTAAGTTTAATGCCAAGCCCCAATTCCAACGCAAGGTTATTCATATTGCCATCAAGATAATTGATATTGGATCCGTGAGTAGGCCAGGGAAAGAGCGGTATATACATTCTGAAACTGAGGAAATAGTTGTTCCACCCCTTCTTAAGGCCGTACATCAGGCCGTAGTCAGGGCTTAACGAACTGATCGAGGTACTCACTTTATTAAAATCAGGATTAGCCAGCGTCTCCTGATACGCTGTGTATTTCGCGCCGACCATGGCCATAAATGTGTGAGAACTCTTTTTAGAATAGAACGTGGTACCCACTCCAAACTTCTGATTGATGGAATAGTTGTAATCAGTAATTACATGATTGAATTTTCGTTGCGTGATATTATTTATGTTAAACGATGTATGTGCGCCAAAACTCAGCCCTTTACCAGGGTTCCACTGAACGAGGGTAGCCAGAAGCAAATCCGTACCAAAGTTGGTATGAATTCCAACGCCCGGTTCGACTGTCAGTATTCGCACCGGGGAATGTATTACGGGACGAACGGAAGAGTCTTTCTGAGCAAAGCCCACGGAGCAACTTAAAAAGGAGAGGAGGATGAGAAGATTTTTGGAATGATTCATGTCAGTATGTTTTAGTGTGAATGTGTTGGATAGTTATGATTTTAACGATTTTGGAAATAGTAATTCAGGCCTTTAATAATATTAGGGTCCCTTGATCCCATGTGATCGAGGTATTTTTCGCGATTCATGGTCACGTCAATGTCAGGGTAGGTATCACGAAGGGTTTCATAGAATGCCTGAAACGGAGCTTGCATCCGTCCGGCGTTTTCCATCTCCCCAATTCCAAGAAAGACGAGTTGGTGGTTTTTCTTGTTCGCGGACCGATTTTGTATTTCGAGCTCGAGGGAAACTTCGTTGTCAAACCAGATGGATGGGCTTAGTAGTATATAGTTGCCAAATAGACTATTGTCCACCGCAAATACGCATGCACCGAACAAGCCGCCGTAAGAATGTCCCAGAATGGTGCGACTCGCCCGGGCGGTGTCAGCACGGTAATGCTGTTCAACCTGAGGGATAATCTGCGTTTTGATAAAATTCAGGAATTCCGCTCCGCCACCCGTATCCGGACTGACTTTCGTCGGAGTATAATCCACACTTCGATCTTTGCCGTACCCAATGCTGACAACTAAAACGTTAGGAGTGGAATGATCCGTGCTTATTTCTTTGCACGTTTTAGCGACCAAATCAAAATTCTCTTCACCGTCCAGGACATACACTGATCCGTACGATTCCCAGGATGAATTGTAATTGTCTGGAAGCGCAATTTTTATTCGATAGATCGCTCCACTAGCGAGAGATTGAATAGACATCTCCTCCGTCTGGTTCGGGCTGAAGGCATCCTCTTTGCATGAACTTAACACGTTCATCA
>DATHFS010000475.1:0-5824 GCA_035317975.1 Cyclobacteriaceae bacterium
TGCGGTCGACCAGCACGTGCGTGGGGGCCGGGATAAGGCAATGTTGAATACCTCCATAGCCCCCCAGTGATTCCTGGTAGGCGCCGGTGTGGAAAAAGCCAATGCACAGCGTTTCCTCATCATTGATCATGGGCATAAAAACTTCGCCTGTGTGGGACTCGGAATTATAGTAATCCATGCTGTCGCACGTCAGCCCTCCAATGTTTACTTTGTGGTACGGATCGTCCCACTTGTTGACGGCAAGCAAAATGTATTTCTGGTTGAGGCCCCAGGCATCAGGAAGGTGAGTGATAAAGGAACCATCGATCATATACCACAATTCCTTGTCGTTCTGGAGTTTCTGATTCACAACAGAATACAGGACAGCCCCGCTTTCCCCCACCGTATAACTTCCGAACTCGGTGAAGATGTTGGGTACGGCTACATTGCTTTTATCACAGATCCACTTAATGTTCTCTACAATCTGCTCGATCATGTATTTATAGTCGAACTGAAAAGTAAGGGAGGTTTTGATCGGAAAGCCGCCACCGATATCGATTGAATCCAGGGTGGGGCATATTTTTTTTAGTTCGCAGTATTTAAAAATAAAACGGCTCAGCTCACTCCAGTAATAGGCTGTGTCTTTGATTCCGGTGTTGATAAAGAAATGAAGCATCTTGAGCGATGCCTTTTTGCTGGTCTCAATTTTATCTTTGTAGAGCGGAACGATATCGCTGTAGCGGATGCCAAGGCGCGACGTGTAAAACTCAAAATTGGGCTCTTCATCCGACGCCACCCGTATCCCTACCTGAAAAGGGTTGCTTACATTTTGCTCGTAATAATCGATTTCGTTCAGGGTGTCGAGAATGGGCAGGCAATTGAAGCTTTCGTTCAGGAGTTCGGAAATGTACTGCGTGTAGAGCGGCATCTTAAAGCCGTTGCAGAGAATATAGGTCTCCTTGGTAATTTTTCCCCGTTCATACAGACTGCGCACGATCGGGATGTCAAAAGAAGAAGACGTTTCAAGATGGACGTTGTTCTTCAATGCCTCTTCGGTCACAAAAGAAAAGTGCGATGACTTCGAGCAATAACAGTAGGTGTAGGTGCCGTTGTACTTGAACTTTTCGATTGCTTTGTTGAAGGTGGCCTGAACGAACCGGATGTTTTCGCTGATGCGCGGCAGGTACGTCAGTTTGAGCGGCGTTCCATACTGCTTGATGATGTCCATCAAGGGTACATCATTGAAAAGTAACTCGTGTTCCCATACCTTAAATTCCTCCTGGGGAAACTCAAAGGTTTGCTCAATCAGCTCACGATAACTCTTCATCTCATTCGACGGGGATTTAAAGGGTGCAATATTGGGATAAATTTGCCATCTTTGCAATACAATGGTCAACCGCTTTTCACGAATAGAATCTGCGAAATTTCATCCCTTGCCGGATTATTGACGGGCGCTCGGCCCCTATGGCCCTGTTATTTCAGGGCTTTTGACCATTTGCTTGCAATCCTTAATTGCAGTTCCTGTGAAAGAGAAAGAGATAAAAATTATTGAAGTGAAGTCGGAGATCGGCGCCGGCACCCGGGGAGCAAGCCTGGGGGTGGAGGCGATGAAGATCGCCAGCCTCGATCTGAAGTCAGACTTGTTCCGGCAATTTGATTCCGTGGAGGTGGAGAATGTCAACGAATTATTATTCGACGGCGCCAAGCACGCCTATGCCAAATTCATCGACGGCGTGCTGATCATGGAGGAACGCGTTTGCCTCGAGGTGTACGAGACTATTTTCGATGAATATTTCCCGTTGATCATGGCCGGTGACCACAGCACGGCCTATGGCACCATCAGCGGTATTAAGAAAGCCAATCCAAAGAAGAGACTCGGTGTAGTATGGATCGACGCCCATGCGGATATTCATACACCGTATACCACCCCGTCGGGCAACATGCACGGAATGGCGCTGGCGATGGCCTGCGATATCGATAATCTGGAGTGCAAAGTCAACAACCCGAAAGGGGAAACCATCGAATATTGGGAAGAAATAATGAACGTCGGGTTGCCGGGAGCTAAAATCTATCCGGAGGATATTGTATACATCGCCGTCCGCGATCTGGAAAAGCCGGAGAATTATCTCTTGAATAAATACGGAATGGGATTTATTACCACCGAAGAGGTGAAGAAATCCGGGGCCGCCAAAGCCGCCGAAGATGCACTGAAGATGCTCAACCATTGCGACCTGATCTACGTTTCCTTTGATGTCGACAGTATTGACTCCCGTATCTCCACCGGTACCGGCACACCGGTGCCGAATGGTCTAACCGTGGAGGAAGCCAAGATGGTGAATGTGGAGTTGGTAAAAAGCCCTAAAGTGTGTGCCTGGGAAATTGCCGAAGTAAACCCTACCCTGGATACGGAAAACAGGATGGCAGAAAGTGCTTTTGAAATTATGGAAGCTACGGCCAGATCGATTGTCAGCAGGCCGGTCATGGGGGTATCTCTTTTGTTTTAGACCGGAAGCCTTTATCAACCAGGTATACTTGACGGTTCGCTTGGCCTAATTCCGGAACGCATAAATTACTATCTTTGAAAATGCTAACCAGGAAAATGGACTTTCAGACTGAAAAATTGCAATTGATAGAAGAGCTGGCAAGAATGCAAGACGTACGTATTGTTGCTCAAATCAAAGAACTACTGAGAAAAAAAGCCCCCCTAAAAGCCGATGAAATGCAAAATCGGACCAACGGCTCGTTGGAAGATATTGCCGCAAAGAGGGTAAAAAGTTCGGCCACCTTTAAAATTGAATTTGAGCAGTGGAAAAAGAAGAAGCGGACCAATTTGAACTAAGGAAGCGCAGCAGGTAGCACTTTACTTCCCTTCGGCCAATCTCTTCAGCGCCTGAATTGTACTCATTAAATTACTTCGAATCACCGGGTCGGTGAAGAGGCGGGGAATCCCGATAGGCATCGACAGAATCCGATACGTTACTTTTACCTGATTCGGAGATACTTGCTGCAGCCGCCAGCTTCCGGATAATATCATTCGTGTGACTCCGTTTTGTTTTGGTGCCAGGACAGGATCCTTTCGCGATTTGAACATGAGAAAAAGTTCTTCCGCCGGTTTCCTTTCGTACAGCTGGTATTCCAAAAAATGATCCTGATCACTCACCGGCCAGGGAATGTCATGGTAAGAATATTCAAGCCAGAAGGTAGTATCCGGCTGGGGATAGACCCTGAATTCACTCACGTGCTTTTGCCAGATCTTGATTTTGGTTTTGTCCTTGATCAGGGCCAGAACTTTATAGATCGAGGACTGGGCAGTGAATTCTCCTTTTACTTCGCGCGCCTCCTGAGGAGGGTCCGAATCAGGAAAAATAATCCAGCGCTCATAGATGGCAATGTCGCCATCCCTTTTGACGAGGGCAAAGCCTTCCGGGAATTTGTCCTGCGCAATCGAGTCAGAAATAACCACCAGGAAGACAAGAAGGAATAACAACGAGATTCTCATGACCGGTGGATTGACTCAGCTAAAGGGGTATGGAGGGATGTTGGCAACAAAGATAACGAAGCTGGATCAGGAGAAATTGTTCTGTGGATAAACTACACCACATTGATTCAGTATATCATCGGCCGCCCCCGCCATCCACAAGCTTAGCGCATGCGGCATGAGGGTGCTTTCTTTCAGTCCGTCTTGTATGCATAGGGTGGCATGGGCAAGCTGAAATTCAAAACCAATACCCGGGTAAGGAAAGTCAAACGTTTTCTTTTCTCCATTATTTTTCGTCACTGTTAATGCTTGCGATTTATGCCAGGGTGAATGCATGACAAGGGTTCCTTGGGTGCCGATGATCTCGGCTTGCTTTGGCGTATCGGCAACAACGGACGACATGATTTGGGCGATACTTCCGTTCTTAAAATAAAATTGCGCGGAGGTGGTTTCATCGGCCCCGGTGGGCGCACGATGCGCCAGGGCCTGAATTTTTTCAGGCTTGCCGAGAATAAGCAGGGCAAGGAACATCGGGTAAACACCGACGTCGAGCTGGGCGCCTCCTCCCAGTTTTAGGTTAAATACTCTTCCTTCGGGATTATAGGGAGCAGCAAACCCGAAATCCGCGTGGAGAAATTTTATTTCGCCAATGGCGCCTGCGCGAATAAGCTCCAGTGTTTTGATAGTAGCCGGAAAAAATCTAGACCACATGGCCTCCATCAGGAAAGTGCCGTTCGACCGGGCCAGGGAAATCATTTCCGATGCATTTCCAAGGCTCATGGTTAGCGGCTTTTCACAGAGTACGGCCTTTTTGTGATTCAGGCAGAGCAGCGTTTGTTCATAGTGAAAGGGATGTGGCGTGGCAATGTAAACAATATCCACGCCCGGATCGGCCACCAGGGCTTCATAGGTGTTGTACGTTTTTGGAACCTTGAATTTCGCCGCAAACTCTTTTCCGCGCGCTGTATCGCGGGAGGCAATGGCGTAGAGTTTGGCATCTGGAACACTCCGGAACGCATCGGCAAACTTATGGGCAATTTTTCCCGGACCCAGAATGGCCCAGTTGATGGATCGTTTCATGAAGGCAAGGTACTGAAAAGTGGGAGTGTTCCCGGGCGACGATTCGGGCCTCGCCACGAAGGCTCCGAGACGCTAAAGGTATTGAAAAACCCAATGGTTAGGCTACACTCAGTTAATACCTTCATGCAGACTGATGTGGAGCCTTCTAAAGAATCTTTGTGTCCTGGTGTCTTTGTGGCAAAGCTCCCTACTGCATTCCCGGGAAAGGTTTTCAATTTTAAACCCCAACAATTTCTTATTTTGCCGCGATTTTTAACCGATGACTCATGAGCCAAAACCGACCTATTTCTTCTTTCATTGAAAAAAACTTTCTTCATTTCAACTCGGCAGCACTGGTGGATGCGGCCAAAGCGTACAAGAAGCACATCGCTGACGGAAAAAAAATGATGATCACCTTGGCGGGCGCGATGAGCACGGGCGAGTTGGGCATCAGCCTGGCGGAGATGATCCGTCAGGACAAGGTGCAGATCATTAGTTGTACCGGGGCAAACCTGGAAGAAGATATCATGAACCTGGTGGCACACTCGCACTACCGCAGGATCCCAAACTACCGCGACCTGACACCGGAGCAGGAGTGGGACCTCCTTCAAAACCATATGAATCGCGTCACCGACACCTGCATCCCCGAAGAAGAAGCGTTCCGGAGATTACAGAAACACATTTACAAGATCTGGAAAGAGGCCAACGACAAAGGGGAACGGTATCTGCCACACGAATTTATGTACAAATTGATCCTCGGCGGCGAATTGAAGCAATACTATGAAATTGATCCTAAAAACAGTTGGATGATTGCCGCCGCTGAAAAGAATCTACCGATGGTGGTACCGGGCTGGGAAGACAGTACGATGGGAAATATTTTTGCGTCGTACTGCATCACCGGTGAACTAAAGCCTACTACGGTGAGGGGTGGCATTGAATACATGACCTTCCTTGCCGATTGGTATACCCGGAATTCCGGCAAGGAGGGAATCGGGTTCTTTCAGATCGGGGGCGGCATTGCCGGCGACTTCCCGATCTGCGTGGTACCGATGCTTCATCAGGACCTGGAGCGGGACGGCATTCCGTATTGGAGCTATTTCTGCCAGATCAGCGACTCCACCACAAGCTACGGTTCTTATTCCGGCGCCGTGCCGAATGAAAAGATCACGTGGGGAAAACTGAGCATCGACACACCCAAGTACATCATCGAAAGCGATGCGACAATTGTAGCACCGCTGATGTTTGCGTACATACTGGACATGTAGAAGAATTATTTCCCGCAGATCTCGCAGATTTACGCTGAGCCAA
>DATHFS010000476.1:0-9631 GCA_035317975.1 Cyclobacteriaceae bacterium
CCAAAGAATTCAAGACCGTTGTTCACCAATATCCCATGCTGTCGCTCGGGAATACCTATTCCCAGCAGGAACTGGAGGATTTTGACGGCCGCGTGGCGAGAGGGCTGGAAGGCGAGCCCTACGAATACTTCTGCGAGCTCAAGTTTGACGGTGTATCCATCAGCTTGATTTATGAAGATGGAATTCTTACGAAAGGTGTGACCCGCGGCGATGGTGTCCGCGGCGACGACGTGACGGAAAACGCCAGGACCATCCGCAGCCTTCCTCTGAAAATCAGGGCCAAAAAATTCCCTGAAAAATTTGAAGTCCGGGGTGAAGTGTTCCTTCCGAAAGAGGTTTTTAAGCAACTCAATAAAGAACGCGAAGACATCGGCGAAGAAACCTATGCCAATGCGCGCAACACGGCGTCGGGAACACTGAAAATGCAGGACTCGCGCGAAGTAGCCAAGCGCAAACTGGACTGCTATGTCTATTATCTGTTAGGCGACGAGACAGGAGTAGCAAAGCATTCGGAAGCCATTGCAAAATTGGAATCCTGGGGGTTCAAAGTCTCGCCAACCTACCAAAAATGCAAAAGCATCAAAGAAGTACTCGCTTACATCGCCCACTGGGAGGGCAAAAGGCAAGGTCTACCCCTGGAGACCGACGGAGTAGTCATTAAAGTGAATGACTTACGTCAGCAAGCCAGGCTTGGCTTTACTGCCAAGAGTCCGCGGTGGGCCATCGCTTTTAAATACAAATCGGAAAGCCTCAGCACGAAGCTTAACGGCATTACGTTTCAGGTGGGGCGTACGGGGGCGATCACACCCGTCGCCGAACTGGAACCTGTCCTCCTCGCCGGAACGACGGTGAAAAGGGCATCGCTACACAATGCCAATGAAATTGCCAGGCTTGACCTGCGAATGGGAGACCACGTCTTTGTCGAAAAGGGTGGTGAAATTATTCCCAAAGTAACCGGGGTAGACTTATCCAAGCGCAAACCTAATGCAAAGCCGGTTCAGTACATTACGCACTGCCCGGAGTGCGGCACAAAGCTGGTTCGGGTGGAAGGGGAAGCCAGTCACTATTGCCCAAATGAAAAAGGATGTCCTCCGCAGATCAAGGGCAGGATCGAACACTTCATTCAGCGGAGAGCCATGGACATCGACTCACTGGGGGAGCGGACTATCGCTCAGCTTTTCGACCTCGGTCTGGTAAAAAGTCCTGCCGATCTGTATGATCTCAAAAAAGAGGACCTTCTGAAACTGGAGGGTTTCAAAGAACTGTCGACCAAAAATCTGTTGAGCGGGATTGAGAACTCCAGGACAGTCCCTTTTGAATCGGTATTGTTTGCTATTGGAATCCGGTACGTGGGAAAGACGGTGGCCGAAAAGCTGGCCCGCCACTTCAGGTCAATGGATACCCTGGCCAGGGCCAGCTACGACGAATTGATTGCCGCACCCGAAGTTGGTTCAACGATAGCCCAAAGTGTCGTATCCTTTTTCAAGGATCCTGCCAATCGCAAGGAAGTGGAACGCCTCCGGAAGGCCGGATTACAGTTCCAGTCCAGCGAAATCGAGCCTGAAAGAATAAGCGATATTCTGGCAAACAAATCGTTTGTCATCTCCGGTACATTTGAACACTACGAACGCGACCAGCTAAAAGACATCATCCTGGCTCACGGAGGACGTATTTTGAGTGGCGTCTCCGGCAAATTGGACTATCTTCTGGCAGGTGAGAATATGGGCCCGTCCAAGCTCGAAAAGGCCGAAAAACTGGGGGTAAAAATTATTTCCGAGCCGGAATTCCAGAAAATGGTAAAGGGTTAAAGTTCCAAGAGTTAATGTGTTGAAGTTGGAGACAACATAAAGTCAACAATACAACATCCCAAGGGCAATACCCCACAATCCTTTGTACACTAACATCAACACTTCAACACTTCAGCACTTCAACACATTAACGCTTGGAACCTTGAACCAGAAACTCTAGATTTCGGCTATGTTTAGAATGAACCTCCTGAGAATGCGTACTTCCTCCGCCCTGAGGAAGAACAGTGCCCTTCGCGCAAGCATTCCGTATAAGCAGGCGCTATTGGTAGGCATCATATTCAGTGTGGACGACAAGCAAAAGCATGACAGTATAAAAGAGTTTATCCGGCACCTTGAGCAAGACGGAAAAAAGGTACAGGTACTTGAGTTTCTACCTAAGAAGAAGGACAATTATGAGTTCTTGTTTGATTTCTTCAGCGATAAAGATTTATCCTTTTGGGGTCAGATTACTTCTCCGATGGCACTGAAATTTTCAGCTACGCCGTTTGACTACCTGTATTACATTGACCAGGAACCGAATCCGATGATGCTGCACCTGCTTGCCCTGAGCAAAGCCCATTGCCGTATCGGCCGGTTTGTTGAGCCGGACAGTGCTTTTTTTGAAATGATGATCGAGCATAAGGGCCCGGTAACAGGATTGATTGATAACATGTATAAGTATACCAGGCAACTGAAGTAGTCTACGGACTCAGCGGAACTCAAGACTACAAAACAATAACTACACGAATGAATAAACTATATGGAACGGGCGTGGCAATGGTTACTCCGTTTGATGAATCGGGAGAGGTTGATTTCATATCATTGAAAAAAATATTGGCCCACACGGCCAAAGGGGTAGATTACTATGTCGTGATGGGTACGACCGGTGAGGCTGCCACGGTTACGAAAGAGGAAAAGAAAAAGGTTCTTGACTTTGTCAAAGAGAATAATCCGAATACCCTTCCCATCGTCTTCGGCATTGGAGGAAATAATACCCGCGAAGTGGTAGAGACCATCGCCCGGACTGATCTGAATGGCGTGGTGGCCGTTCTTTCGGTGAGCCCGTACTATAGCAAGCCCTCTCAGGAAGGGATCATTCAACATTTTACTGCCGTGGCGGACGCCAGTCCGGTGCCGATCATCCTCTATAACGTCCCGGCAAGAACGTCATCCAATCTTTCTGCCGACACCACCTTGCGCCTGGCGCAACATAAAAATATCATCGGTATTAAAGAAGCGTCGGGCAGCCTGGAGCAATGCATGCGGATCGCACAACAAAAACCAACCGATTTCATGCTCATCTCCGGCGATGATTTATCGACTGTGTCGATGTACGCCATTGGCGGTATTGGCGTCATCTCCGTCCTGGCCAACGCCTACCCGGTGATTTTCAAATCGATCAAAGAGCATGTGCTGGCAGGCGATTTTGCAAAAGCCCGTGCCGAACAATTCAAACTTCTCGACATCAACGGTCCGATGTACGAAGAAGGAAATCCCGTTGGTGTAAAGGAAGTAATGGCACAAATGGGTATCTGCACAAATGCCGTCCGGTTGCCGATGGTTCCGGCATCCACAGCCTTGAAAACAAAGATCAAAGCCCTGTGCGGGAAACTATAAATGAAAAAAGGGCCGAACAGCCCCCTTTCTATTTCATCAAGTAACTCCCGGACTACTCCTTATTCTTCAATTCCTGAACCTCAGCCCTGATGGCTTGAGCGATGTTTTTAAGGTCTTGCATGCCTTTCCGTACACGGGTACCAGCAGCGCTGTTGCCCTTGTTGTAAAATTTGTCTGCATCGCCTTCGATGGATGCAATCAGGGCCTTTAGTTCTTCAAATTTTTTCATTGGTATATGGTTTTTGTGAAGTAAACAATGCTCTTCCTTTTGCTAAATTAAAGAAAATGCCGAAAAAACAAGTCAAAAGGCGGTTTTTTTTAGACTCCCCTGGTCACGGATACCAGCTCTTCCTTCTTGTAAAACCCGTTGTCCAGCTTCTCTTTAAGGGCTGAAAATGCCGTCAAAGTGCGTTCCACATCGGCCATGGAATGAGCCGCAGTGGGGATAATCCGGAACATGATAACATCCTTAGGCACAACGGGATAGATCACCACCGAGCAGAAAAGATGATAGTTCTCTCTCAAGTCCATAGCCATGTTGGCAGCTTCTCCGACTCCCCCCTTGAACAGCACCGGGGTAACAGGGGATTGGGTGGCCCCCAAATAAAAGCCCCGATCCCTCAATCCACCTTGCATGGCCCGTACGATCTTCCAGAGATTCTCCTTCATTTCCGGCCGGGTCCTGAGCAATTCCAGCCTTTTCATGCCGCCGATAACCAAAGGAAAAGGCAGGCTCTTGGCAAAGATCTGTGACCGGACACTATACCGCAGAAACTTCAAAATATGCCTGTCGCCTGCTACAAAAGCTCCTATGCTGGCCATCGATTTGGCAAACGTTGAGAAGTAGAGATCGATCTTATCTTGTACACCTTGCTCTTCGCCTGCTCCTGCACCGGTTTTGCCCATGGTACCAAATCCATGCGCATCATCGACAAACAAGCGGAAGTTATATTTCTGTTTCAATGCAACGATTCCTTTCAAGTCACCCATGTCCCCCGACATTCCAAACACGCCTTCGGTGATCACCAGGATACCCCCGCCCGTCTCGTCCGCAATCTTCGTTGCTCGTTGAAGTTGCTTTTCAAGATTCTCCATATTGTTATGAGGAAACACAAAGCGCTTCCCCATGTGAAGGCGCACGCCATCGATAATGCAGGCATGTGACTCGGCATCATACACGATCACATCCTTCCGGTCTACCAATGCATCAATGATGGACACCACACCCTGATATCCGTAGTTGAGCAGCATGGCATCTTGCTTTGAAACAAACTCCGCCAATTGACGCTCAAACTCCAGGTGAAGGGTAGAGTTGCCCGACATCATGCGGGCTCCCATGGGCGATGCCAGGCCATATTGCGCAGTTGCCTCCGCATCGGCTTTCCTGACTTCGGGATGGTTGGCCAACCCCAAATAGTTGTTCAAACTCCAATTGAGTACCTCGCGGCCCATAAAATTCATGTGCGGCCCGATGTCGCCTTCGAGCTTGGGAAAGAAGAAATAATCATCCGGGAGATGGGAATACTTGGCCAGGGGACCAAATTCCATGCGTAGCTTTTCGAATAGATCAACCATGAGTATGCATTATTCGGTTAAAATTGGCGCAAAAATAAGCAAAATAGTCTATTCGACAAGGGTTGACGATGGGGTATGACATTTCATTTTTTTGTTCGTATTAGGTAGCATTGCAAGTGATAAGACAATCTCATGACAAAAATTCATAAAATCCTTGTCGCCAATCGCGGTGAAATTGCGTTGCGCGTGATGCGCAGCGCAAGGGAAATGGGCATCAGGACTGTGGCCGTTTACAGCGAGGCTGACAGGAGCGCATTGCACGTTCGCTTTGCCGATGAAGCCGTTCTGATCGGCCCTCCGCCATCCTCTGAATCCTATTTGAGGATGGACAAGATCATCGCGGCTGCAAAACAGACAGCCTCGGACGCCATTCATCCAGGCTATGGATTTCTTTCGGAGAATGAAGACTTCGCAGCAAAAGTAAAAGAGGCTGGACTAATCTTTATCGGACCCTCCGCAGCGTCCATTGAGTTAATGGGCAATAAACTGGCGGCCAAAGCCGCTGTCGCCAAGTTCAATGTACCGCTTGTACCGGGCACGGCTGAACCCATTACCGATGTGTCAAAAGCAAAAAAAGTCGCCAGGGAAATTGGATATCCGATCCTTATCAAAGCCAGCGCCGGAGGCGGCGGAAAGGGAATGCGCATCGTTGAAAAAGAAACGGAATTTGAAGAGCAGATGGACCGTGCGGTGAGTGAGGCTACTTCCGCCTTTGGGGATGGCTCTGTTTTTATTGAAAAATACGTTGGCCGGCCCCGACACATTGAATTCCAGATTTTTGGAGACCAGCACGGCAATGTCGTCCATCTCTTTGAGCGCGAATGTTCCATTCAACGACGGCACCAAAAAGTTGTGGAGGAAGCGCCTTCGTCTGTGCTTACCCCTGAACTCAGAAAAAAAATGGGGGAAGCCGCTGTCAATGCTGCCAAAGCGGCTAATTATTCCAACGCCGGAACCATCGAATTCATCCTTGATGAAAAAATGAATTTCTATTTTCTGGAAATGAATACGCGGCTTCAGGTAGAACACCCGGTCACCGAACTCATCACGGGCGTCGACTTGGTCAAACTTCAAATCCAGGTTGCGCAGGGTGAAAAACTTCCCTTCCGGCAAGAGGACCTGACCATCAACGGCCACGCCATTGAAGTACGGGTGTATGCTGAAGACCCTGCGAATAATTTCCTTCCGGATATCGGAACCTTAGCCACCTACAAACGTCCCCAGGGCAATGGCATTCGTGTAGACGATGGGTTTGAACAAGGGATGACCATCCCTTTTTATTACGATCCCCTGATCGCGAAAATGATCTGTCATGCCCAAACACGGGATCAGGCCATTGACAAAACCGTACGGGCCATCGACGAATATGAAATCACGGGAGTGGAGACGACCCTGGCCTTCTGCCGGTTTGTAATGCAACATAAAGCGTTTCGCTCCGGCCATTTTGATACCCGGTTTGTTGAGAATTATTTTACACCAGAGTCGCTAAAACCCGAATCGGATACAACAGAAGAAATCATAGCCGCCGCCATGGCGGTAAACGAATTGGGCAATAATGGAAAGCCACACACCAACACATCGGCGGCCGTACCCGGCGTAAGCCGATGGAAGAAAAATCGCTCGTAGCCATGGCCGAGATCAAACCCATACGCGCCTGGCGCTACAATGATTCGTTGGATATCGATGAACTCACCTCTCCCCTCTTCGATGTCGTTTCAGAGAAACAACGGAAATCATTGTATAAAAATCCTTTCAACAGCATACACCTTTCCGTTCCTGAAGGCCCAAACCCATCCGATCGCGCCTTAAAATTGCTAGAGCAATGGAAAAAAGACAAGACCCTCGTCTGGGACAAAATTCCCGCCGTCTATGTGTATTACCAATATTTCACCCTCGCCGGATCATCACGCGAGTATTGCCGGAAAGGTTTTGTTGTCCATATCCGCGTGTACGATTGGGAGGATAAAGTCATTTTACGACATGAAAGTACCATCCCCAAGTCAGTTAATGATCGGATCACCTTACTCAAAAAGACCCAGTTGCATGTAAGTCCGACGCATGGTCTTTATACGGATGAAACGGTGGAGCTGGAAAAATACATGGACGAGGCGATCACCCAGCCCCTGTATGAAACGGAAGATTACCAGGGTGTGCGCGATGTGCTGGCGGTTATTCAGGATGCCGATGTTATCCAAAAGTTCATAGACAATTTAAAAGACAAAAAGGTAATTCTTGCAGATGGTCATCATCGTTATGAAAGTTCACTCGTGTACTTCCACGAGCAAAAGAAAAACAACCCTGTCCATACCGGCGCCGAAGGATACAATTTTCATTTGATGTACCTGACCAATACGGAAACCACCGACCACGGGCACGCCGGGGGGCAGACCGGAAACCTTCGCATCCTCCCGACCCATCGCCTGATCCGGGGCCTGTCGCCCTTCCATGAAAATGAAATTGTGCGTAAACTCGAGGAAGACTTTATCGTCAAGCCGCTGGAAGATCCGGATACGGTCAACGAAGTGATTCTGGGCAAACCCTGGGCCTTTGGAGTCTTGTTTAAAAATACTGCCTACAAAGTAAGATTGAAGCCGGAATCTTTTTCAAAAATGACCTGGCATTTTCCGGACGTGGTCAAAGCGCTTGACCTGACTGTTCTTCACTACTTTATCATTGAAAAAGTCCTGGGCATCCCCGGCAAAGACCAGCGGGCCTCTGAAAACATTGACTTTGACAGAAGTTTTTCGGACTGCCTGACCAACGTGATCCAGGGAAATGCCCAGATGGCCATCATTACCCAGGAGATCTCCATCGAAACGATCAAAAAAGTAACCGAAAGCGGCTCTACCATGCCTCAAAAGTCAACCTATTTTTATCCGAAAGTAATTTGCGGCTTTTTATTTACCTCCATTAAAGAAGATGAATTTAAAACACCCTCTTATTCTAGGTTCTAGCTCTCCGCGTCGGCAATTTCTGATGAAAGAGATCGGTTTTCAATTCATGGTCGCCCACCCGGGGATTGACGAGTCCTTTCCTTCCGACATGCCGGTTGAAAAAGTAGCTTCCTTTCTGGCTGAGAAAAAAGCAAACGTCTTCGGAGGCCGGCTGCAGGATGAATGCGTGTTAACGTCGGACACGATCGTTATCATTGATAATAAGATCCTAAACAAACCGCAGGACAGAAACGATGCTATCGGGATGCTTACCGACCTGAGTGGCCGGACCCATTCCGTTATCACGGCAGTATGCCTGACGAGCAAAAGTAAAACCGACTGTTTTGAGGACCGGACGGAGGTGACATTCAAAACGCTCTTGCCGGCAGAAATTGAATTCTATGTCGACCATTATAAACCGTTTGATAAGGCAGGAGCCTATGGCGCGCAGGAGTGCCTCCCGGCTGGCGTTAATCCCTGCTCAAAAGAAGAATTCGATTTTCTTAAACAAATCGGTAAACTGGATTTGATCGACAAAAGCATCTCCACAGAAAAGGCAGGGATGGTCGCTATTGAAGAAATTAACGGCTCGTATTTTAATGTGATGGGACTGCCCATACAAAAAGTATACACTCACCTGACCCGGTTTTGAAAATGAAGAAGCTGTGGGTGTTGCTGAAAAATCATTTCGCAGAGGATTTCAGCTGGCCTTATTACCTGAGTCTCATGACCTTTTTGGCGGTCGCTATCGTTGCCAATTATTTCCTGGAGATCGAGACGAGCATTGATCGCCTCAACGGAAAACCGGTTCGTATCCTGTATTATTTTGCGCTCTATGGGGTTGCCTACTTTGGAGGATTTGCCTTGATGGTTCTTTTCCGAAAACAGCAGGCGCTGTTGAAGAACAAACCGTTTTGGTTGTTGGCGCTCGCGGGGTTGCTGATCCTTTCCTTTGACAGCGGTTTTCCTTTTCTGACTCAAATTCTGGAGTGGTGGCACACCGACATTCACGTCTACACCTGGACCTATTCTGTAGCCGTCAATGCAGTGAGCGTGCTGTTGGTTGGGATTCCCCTTCTTGTAGTGTATTGGCTTTTCCCGATATCCCGTGGCAGCGGATATGGATTGATAACACCAGGCTATGACCCCAAGCCTTACGTCATGTTGCTTCTCCTCATGGTGCCTGTCATCACTGCCGCTTCGTTTACGCCCGAGTTCATCGACTTTTATCCTACCTATAAATCCAATTCGGCATCCGAAGTCCTGAACACCCCAAAATGGTTACCGATGGCGGTATATGAATTTTTTTATGGTCTGGATTTTTTTAACCTGGAGTTACTTTTCCGCGGCTTCATGGTGATCGGCCTATCCCACGTGATGGGCAAAGAGGCGATCGTACCGATGGTCACCACCTACTGCTTCCTCCATTTCGGCAAACCGGTCGGAGAACAGATCAGTTCCATTGTCGGGGGTTACATTCTCGGCGTCATCGCATTTTACACCCGGGGGATTTGGGGTGGAGTTATAATCCATATTGGGATTGGATGGTTGATGGAGTTGGCGGCGTACTTGCAGAAGATTTAAGATGGCTCCGTATAATTTTTCACCGCGGACCTGTCTGCCGAAGCCTTGGCGCAGGCAGAGGCGCGGAGGCGCAAAGTAGGCGCGGAGGTCAAATGAATTTTTGGCACGTGGGGGTAAACAGGCCGCTCCTACCGA
>DATHFS010000477.1:0-9092 GCA_035317975.1 Cyclobacteriaceae bacterium
CAGTCCCTAAGACAAAATACCTGACGCTATATTCGGAAGCACGGTTATAGTCCCTGTTCCCAATATCATCACCCACACCCAAACCATTTGTCTCCCAGAACGGATTCTGGAGGTTCGTAGCCTTTGCATAGCCGGGATTAATGATGGCATCGCTGTCCAGGAAGCCGGCGCCATTGGCATTAATTTTCGCCAACTCTGCTGTAATAAACGCCGACTTCGAACCAATTTCAGACTGCCTCAACAACAGCCGCAAGTTCATGGTATTGGCCAGCTTTGCCCAGTTGTTCATGTCTCCCTGAAACATTATGTCTACTGTTTTCGCAAGCACTACAGTGCCAGTCGGAGCATTTTGAATGATCGCTACCGCCGAATCCAATTGCGCGGATAGCGCTTCATACACTACAGAAGCATCGTCATAGGTTGGGGAGAGGCTCTTAAACCCTTTCAATGCGCTGGTGTAAGGAATGTTTCCATAATTATCAATCAAGGTATGGAAATCATAGACTTTCATGATTTTGGAAATGGCCCTGAAGTTGTCATAATTGGCAATCGATTTGGAGGCGTTCTCAACATAATTATAATTGGCTGCATTCAGGTAGCAGTTTGACCATACGTTCTGAAAATTTGTGTTGTTGAGATTGAAAAATCGTCTGATATCTCCCGAATTGGAGTAGGTTCCCGAAGCCGACCAATATCCGGCCCAGTAGGCCGCATAGGCATTCATGTCTGCCGAAAGAATGCGTGCCGATTCTGTCAAAGCGCCGGACAAAACCAGGTCCGGAACGGTCACGGTAGGAGCATTAGGATTGGTATTCACATCCAGATAGTCCTTGCATCCTATGACCGCCACCAGGAGAATGGCAATGATTGTATAGAATATATTTTTTTTCATTGTGATCAATTTTAAAGTTCAACCATTAGAAGGTAAGCGTGAGGTTCACCCCGTAAATCCGGGTAGGGGGATTTTGGAAAAGCGTGGTTGTACCCACCGAGTTGCTATTGTCGCCGGAGAACTCAGGATCGGTCCATTGATTGGACTTGGGGCGCCACATAAACAAATTTCTGCCCGTAAGCGTAATTCTTGCCGCCTTGATGACTTTTGTCTTTTCCAGCATTTCTTTTGGCACCTGGTACCCCAATGCAATCTCTCTCAATTTCCAGAACGCACCGGAAGTCACATAATTCGCTCCTACCGGTCTCATTACTGAAGTCCAGAAATTGCTATTGCCTTCTGCCACCGTCACATTGGTGTTGGGCGTACCGGGCGAAGTAAAGGTTCCGTCCGAATTCTTTACAACCGAGTTAGGATAAATGAATGGTTGGCGCCCTGCTGCCGCCGAACGATAACCAATTCCTCCGAAATCCACATCGGCACCGATTTGGTTGTAGATCACATATCCGGCGCGATAATCAAACAGCACGTTCAGATTGAAGCCTTTGAAATTAGCTTGTGTCCACAGACCCAGTCTGTGCTTTGGGTTGGTTTGACCAAATTGCTGCAATACCGGGTTCCTGGACGGATTACCGGAGATCGGATCCACTATCACTCTCCCTTGTGAGTCCCTGTAGAAATCCTGTGTCTGCAACTGAGGGTATTGCGCACCAACAATGGCATAGGAGTTAAGGGAGTTTCCCTGGGTTCCGTTGGGATTGAAGAAATCCCTGTTATCCAACACTTGAATGCTGTTAAGCACGTCGCCCGTAGGGCTTGTGTAGATCGAAAGAACCTTATTGTCAAGCACATCGGTGTAGTTACCTCCCAAGGTTAACTTAAATCCGGAAGCCGTTGAAATCGGCGTCACACTTAAATCAAATTCCAATCCTTTATTAAGCATTTCCCCAGTGTTGATTAGCGCCTTTGCATAGCCAGTGGCAAGGGACGTACCGAACTGTACCGTCTGGTTTGTCGTGTTAGTCTGATAGTATGCAGCCTTCGCCGTGATCTTCTGCTCCCAGAAGCCCATATCCAATCCAATTTCCTTCGCCGTTGTAAACTCCGGTTTCAAATTGGCATCAATCACATTAGCACTTTGGTACAATACGGGAACGTTTCCGATCGCGCTGAAGGGTGCTCCCTGATTGCCTGCGGCCGTGGACGTACTGAACACACCTTGCAATTGATAAGGATTCAAGCTCACGTTACCCACTTTTGCCCAGGAGGCAGTCACTTTACCAAAACTGATGACCTGGTTGTCTTTAAGACCAGGGATGGCATCGGTGAAGACAAATGCAATGTCAACTTCCGGATAGTGGAATGACCGGTTACTGGCCGCCAGCAGGGAGGTCCAGTCATTTCTGAAAGAACCATGCACGGTCAAGAACTTCCAGGTAGCAGTTAAATCACCATAGAGCGATACCCTTCTCTGCCTTTGCTCATACTGGCCACCTGAAAGATTTCCATTGCGATACCCCACGTTATAGATCGTCGGATTAAAAGGCAACAAGTTATTTGTTGAAATGCTGCTCCCATTCGCAAAATTGTCATAAATATTATTGGCGGCAATTAGCCTTACGTCCAGATCCTGGGCGAACTTCTTACTGAAGGTTGCCAGGAAGTCCGCATTGATCGTTTTCTGATTCAGATAATTGTCGGACATGCCGGCCGGCACCGTACCGGGTGTGCTCAAACGGGATGATCCCGGAGTCACAATGGCGGGATCAAAAGAAATACGCTCGTTATGAAGCTGATTGTGATAGGATCTGTTTTGCAGACCGACTCGCCCCAGCAGGTTTAACCATTTGGTGGGCTGCAGTGACAATTCCAGGTTGCCGAGGAAATCCTGCGTGTTGAGTTTGCTTCTGTTATTGGCAAGCAGCCAATACGGATTTGCATAAAACTCATCATACCACCCACTTTGGCTGCTGAACTTGTCTGTTGCCCAATTCTTGTATGTTGTGAGGGGGACATTCATACCCACGTTAAACCAGGCCCAATAAGCCGTGCTGGTTGCAGTCGTGCCGGGCGCGGGGGCATTCACATCCGTTAGGCTGGAGGTATATTGTAGTTTGTAGACTATTTTGAAGATGCCGTATTCTTTCATCCCATTGAATCGGAAAGCATCCCGTTGGTATGAATCTCCCGGGACGGTACCCTTTTTGCGCACATCTTGCGCCGACACATAATAATTCGAGGTCTTGTCCCCTACCGAGAACGAAATGTCTGTCTGCTGTGTCGTGGCATGGTTGAAGAAATTCAGGTGGTCATTGTACTTCGGGCTGTATGTAGTATACTGCTGTGATCCATCGGCCAACTGCAGCCCCAGCGGAACGGTTGCCCCATTGAACTCAGGCCCAAAATTCTGGTTTTCATAGGAAGTATAGGGATAAGGGAAATTGGGATCAATATTATAATTCCCTGGTGAACCGAGTGTCTCGCCACCGTTCGGCCCAAAACGGGTTTGTAATTTTGGTATATACGATACGGATTCAACCTGGGTCGTACTGCTTACCGTGATTTCAGGTACCGTGTTCCGGCCCGTTTTGGTATTGATGATCAACACTCCGTTAGAAGCGGAAGATCCATATAAAGCAGCCGCATTCGCACCCTTCAGAATGGTTGTACTTTCAATGTCATTGGGATTGATAGAGTTAATGTAATCGGATGAAACCTGGACCCCATCCAATACTACCAAGGCCTGGTTATTTCCCAAAAGAGAGCGGTTACCACGCAAGACCACACGAACCTGCCCATTGACACCGTTGTCCGTTTGGTTGATCTGCAATCCGGAAACTTTGCCACTTAATGCAGCAGCCACATTTGTGACCCTGGCCTGCGTCAGCACGTCATTCTTAACAGTAGCCACAGAATATCCAATCGTCCTCGCCTCGCGGGTGATACCCACTGCGGTAACGATGACTTCATTGAGTTGCTGGACATCGGTAGCCAGTCCGATATCAATGACCGAACGGTCGCCGATGGCGGCTTCCTGGGTCTGAAAACCGATAAATGAAAACACCAATGTTCCACCGGAAGCGGGAACATTCAGTTTAAATTCACCGTCCGCGCTGGTTACTGTACCAACGGTGGTCCCCTTCAATAACACATTCACACCAGGCAAAGCCGTTCCGTCTTCCGCGGACGTGACTTTCCCTGAAACCACTCGATCCTGCGCCCAGGCACTGAGCACAAAAACGAATGAGAAGCACACTAGTAAAAACTTCTTCATAGGTTTAGGTTTAGATTTATAAAACTTTACAATTGCCCAAATTAGAGCATTATTCCTTAAAAGGAAAAACGACAAAAATTAATTGTTAAGGAATCAGACCGCCAAACTGACCGCCCAACGATGATAATCGCCTTAGAAAACCTAAAAAATCCAGAAATAACTTAAATACTCCCCATTTCCCAAGGCTTGATCGGATGTCAGTCCAAACCGAAATAACACCACAATAACACAAAAAATAACCCAATATGGGGGAAATAGAAAATGCCCCATATAGAGGCATTTTAACTATGCAAAATTATCCGAAACCGGGCGGATCAAATCTAAACCGCGGAGGCGCATAGACGCAAGGCAAGCGCAGAGGAAAGAGATAATTTGGGTTGACCTTTCAAACTATACCTTATTGGACAGCTTCTGCCAGAGTAACAGAGACAAATGACTTATCCTGCCGGCCTTTTTTGAAAACAACTACTCCGTTCGCTAACGCAAAAAGGGTATGGTCCCTGCCAATTCCCACATTCTTACCGGGATGGTGCCGGGTTCCGCGTTGACGCACAATGATATTACCGGCAATCACTTTCTGACCACCAAAGATCTTTATTCCGAGTCGCTTGCTTTCTGACTCGCGACCGTTCTTTACTTTACCTTCACCTTTTTTATGTGCCATGACAAGTGAATTTTACCGTTTTAACATGATTACTTTGATATCCCTTCTATTAAAAGTTTGGTGAATTGCTGGCGATGGCCATTTTTCACAGCATAGCCCTTCCGGCGCTTCTTCTTGAAAATAATCACCTTATTCCCTTGTACGTGTTCCAGGATCTTTCCGGAAACCGCAGCCCCTTTCACCGTGGGAGCACCGACGCTCACACTCCCACCGTCGTCGATCAGCAGAACCTTGTCAAAATTCAGGGAGGCCCCGGCTTCCCCGTCCAGCAGGGGAGCATATATATATTCGTCTTTTGCTACCTTAAACTGCTTTCCGGCTATATCTACGATCGCATACATAAACTTTACCTTTAAAATTGGGAGTGCAAAGATAGAGCAAAGGCATAAAAAAGCAAAGAATTGCCTAAAAATACCTGATTTTGACTCCCTCCCGCGGATTTTGGGCACAGAATCACACTGTCAAATCCTCCAGGCAGGTTCGATCCTGCCGAAACCAGCTTCCACCAATTTCAAAACCGGAGAGAGAAAAACCGCATTGGAGTTTTGACCAAATTTCAGAATAAAAAAAATAAAAAAAATCTTTATCTCAAAGTCCACTTCACCCAACGTGTTTAAGTGAATGAAAATGAATCCATTCTCTGGTCGTAAAAAAAAAGAGCCTGCCGAAGGAAGTCGTCGATGACAGGAGGTGCCTTTGAATTTCATCATTGATTTCGAATATTTGTCCACTTGCTATGCTGGTGAATTGGCTCTGCACCAAAAATCAGCGATAACAGTTGTAACTCTACAGAGAATAACGAAACCCTTGGCAGACTGACCTTATCCTCATAAAAACCCTTTCAAAAAACCAACCCATGAGCAACCCCACACCCAATGAAGCCATTTTGAAAGAAAACAAAGACCGTTTTGTCCTCTTCCCCATCCGGCATCACGACATCTGGAAGTTCTATAAGCAGGCGGAGGCCAGCTTTTGGACGGCTGAAGAAATTGATTTGAGCCAGGACCTGAAGGATTGGGCCAACCTGAACGATGGAGAACGGTTCTTCATTACCCATGTCCTCGCTTTCTTCGCCGCCAGCGATGGTATTGTCAACGAAAACCTGGCCGAGCACTTTGTTGGTGAAGTCCAATACACCGAAGCAAAGTTTTTTTACGGTTTTCAAATCGCAATAGAAAATATTCACTCCGAAACCTACTCTTTATTAATAGACACGTACGTAAAAAATCCACAGGAGAAAGATAAACTCCTGCATGCTATCGAAACGATGGATTGCGTGAAGAAAAAAGCAGACTGGGCCCTGCGCTGGATCGACCAGGGCAATTTTCAGGAACGCTTGATCGCCTTTGCTGCAGTGGAAGGAATTTTCTTTTCCGGCTCGTTCTGTTCTATTTTCTGGTTGAAGAAGCGAGGCTTAATGCCCGGCCTGACCTTCTCCAATGAGTTGATCTCCCGCGATGAAGGACTGCACTGCGATTTTGCCTGCCATTTGTACAAGCATCATGTGACGAACAAGCTTCCCGAGGAAACCGTGATCGGTATTATCAAAGATGCAGTGGAAATTGAAAAAGAATTCGTCACCGACTCCCTTCCCGTTAACCTGATCGGCATGAACGCTCCAATGATGCGTCAATATATTGAGTTTGTGGCCGACCGCCTGCTTGATGAACTCATCGGCAAAAAGGTTTATGGTGCGACGAACCCATTCGATTTTATGGAAATGATTTCCTTGCGCGGCAAAACCAATTTCTTTGAGAAACGGGTAGCCGAATACCAGAAAGCGGGTGTGATGAAAAGCACTGAAAAAGAAACTACCCCAAAATTTTCATTGAATGAAGATTTTTAATACATTCGAATACATTTTTTAAACTTTTTTCTTCCACTCAAACCACCCCCAGAATGCTCGTTATCAAACGTGACGGACACAGAGAGTCTGTTAAGTTCGACAAAATCACCGCCCGCGTCGAAAAACTCTGTTATGGTCTTGATGCTAAATTCGTAAACCCTGTCGAGGTAGCCATGAAGGTCATCAATGGCCTGTACGACGGTGTTTCCACCCTGGAACTCGATAATCTTGCCGCCGAAATTGCGGCAACGCTTACGACCAAACACCCTGACTTTGCCAAGCTGGCGGCCCGCATTGCCGTTTCCAATCTCCACAAAGTGACCAGCAAGTCCTTCTCCAATACAATGAAGAGATTGTACACCTATGTGGATCCCAAAACGGGACAGAACGCATCGCTTATCTCAAAGGAAACGTGGAAGGTGGTTAAAGATAATGCAGCGGAGCTCGATGAGGCGATCCTCTATGACCGCGACTTCGGCTATGATTATTTCGGCTTCAAAACACTCGAACGATCCTACCTGATGAAGATCGATGGAAAAGTGGTAGAACGCCCCCAGCATTTATTGATGCGTGTGGCCGTAGGGATCCATGGAGAGGACATTCCCGCCGTTATCGAAACATATAATTTATTATCTGAGAAATGGTTTACCCATGCTACCCCCACCCTGTTCAACGCCGGCACACCCAAGCCCCAGCTCTCTTCGTGCTTCCTGCTGACGATGAAAGACGACAGTATTGATGGAATTTATGACACCCTGAAACAGACGGCTAAAATTTCGCAATCAGCGGGAGGCATCGGACTGAGCATTCATAACGTGCGCGCCAAAGGTTCCTACATCAAAGGGACCGGTGGAACGTCGAATGGGATTGTACCCATGCTCAGGAATTTTGATATGACTGCGCGGTACGTCGACCAGGGAGGCGGCAAACGCAAAGGAAGTTTTGCGATCTACCTCGAACCCTGGCACGCCGATGTTTTCGAATTCCTCGAACTCAAGAAAAATCACGGCAAAGAAGAAATGCGTGCGCGCGATCTGTTCTATGCGATGTGGATTCCCGATTTGTTTATGAAGCGCGTGGAGAGCAATGACGTGTGGTCGCTCTTCTGCCCGAACGAGGCCCCGGGCCTGGCGGATTGCTATGGCGACGAGTTCGAGCGCCTGTATGAGAAGTATGAAAAAGAAGGACGGTTCAGAAAACAAATAAAAGCACAAGACCTCTGGTTCGAAATCCTGGAAGCCCAGATCGAAACCGGAACACCGTATATTTTGTACAAGGACGCTGCCAATAAAAAGTCAAACCAGAAAAACCTGGGAACGATCAAATCCAGCAACCTGTGCACTGAAATTATGGAGTACAGTTCTCCGGACGAAGTGGCCGTCTGCAATCTGGCTTCGCTGGCGCTGCCCAAATTTGTCACCGACGACGGAAAATTCGACCATCAAAAGTTGTATGAGATCACGAAAGTGGTAACCCGCAACCTGAATAAAGTAATCGACGTCAATTACTACCCCATTCCGGAAGCACAGAAATCGAATATGCGTCATCGCCCCATCGGGTTAGGCGTTCAGGGCCTGGCCGACGCCTTTATCCTGCTGCGCATGCCTTTTGATTCACCGGAGGCAAGCGGGCTGAACAAAGATATTTTTGAGACGATGTACTTCGCTGCCATGGAAGCGTCCATGGAATTGTCGAAGGAACTCGGTCCGTACGAGACCTTCAAGGGATCCCCTGTTTCCAAAGGGATTTTCCAGTTCGACATGTGGGGTGTCACCCCCGACAGCGGTCGCTGGGATTGGGAGAAATTAAAAAAAGAAGTCAAGCAATACGGTGTCCGCAATTCACTCCTGCTCGCTCCGATGCCTACGGCGTCTACATCACAGATCCTCGGCAACAACGAGTGCTTTGAACCGTACACATCGAACATCTATACCCGCAGGACCTTGTCGGGTGAATTCATCATCGCCAACAAGCACCTGATGAAGGACCTGATCAGCCTCGGCCTGTGGAGCGAAACGATGAGACAAAAACTTATTTCAACCAACGGCTCGGTCCAGTCTATTCCGGAAATTCCTCAGCACATCAAGGACATTTACAAGACGGTCTGGGAAATTTCACAGAAGACCATCATTGACATGTCGGCCGACCGCGGCGCATTTATCTGCCAGTCCCAGAGTTTGAATATTCATATCACGAATCCCAACTTCGGAAAACTTACTTCCATGCACTTCTATGCCTGGAAGAAAGGCCTGAAGACAGGTATGTACTACCTGCGCTCCACAGCGGCCGCCGATGCGATCAAGTTTACATTGGATAAGTCGGCTCTGATAGAACCCATCGCCAAAGCGATTGCAGCTGCGGAGACCCTGGCAGTTCAAACCCCCGTAGCCCCGGTAACGGTGGAAGGGCAGCAAAC
>DATHFS010000478.1:0-7787 GCA_035317975.1 Cyclobacteriaceae bacterium
CGGCATGGAATTATGAAAGTCCGGATAAGTGGGGCTCCATTGGCTATGGGGATTGCACCGGAAAAGTACAGTCTCCTATTAATATCGATACGACCACTACCATAAAAACCGAACTTCCTATCCTGGGATTACACTACCGGAATTCCTCCTGGGGAATTATCGACAACGGACATAATATTCAAATCAATGTCAAGCAAACCAATTCGCTGGTGCTGGAAGGCACGGCGTTTAAAGTCATGCAATTCCACTTTCACCGGATGAGCGAACATAAACTGGAAGGGAACTCGTATGATATGGAAATGCATATTGTCCACCAGGACACGATTTCCAGTGACCTCCTGGTGGTGGCGCTATGGATAAAACAGGGGGTTGAAAATCCTTTCATTAAAAAAATCTGGGGCAAGCTCCCTTCTGTAAAGAATTCGGAAGTGCTTTCGGGCGACAGCATACGGATTTCCGATGTGTTTCCGGCGAGTCAAAAATATTTCACCTATACCGGGTCATTGACCACTCCGCCGTGTACGCAGGGCCTGGACTGGATTATTTTCAAACAACCCATGGAGGTATCTCCGGATCAGATAAGTCAATTTGCACAATTCTATCCCGACAATGAGCGGCCGGTGCAAGCGCTTAATTTTCGGGAAGTGTTAGAAAGTAAATGATGAATTGGGTCTTCGATGTGACTCTTCGCTTGTAACGTTTGAGTTGCAATCCTTTTCAGCTTACGTGGTTCCTAGGATTGCGCGAAAGGTCCCCGGCTTTGTCGGGACCTTTCACACGCAGTCTTGCTTTTTTAAAATTCAACTTGCTTCAAATACGTTTCAAATGACTCCACTTTCTTTGCATCTGTGGCATTAAATAAAAAGGGTGCGACGTCGTCGGCCATTGCTTTCATATCCAGTTTGGAGCAGGTCTCCCGTATTTTCGCCTTTAAGGTCTTTGGGTCTCCTATGCCTAATTTAATTCGGAGATAATCGTAGTTGGGCTTAATTTCTTTGGATAACAAGAATATTGCATCAAAGAAATCCCTTCCCTTCGATCTTTTCCGGTTTACGATGGTGTAGAATTTTTGAGCAAGAAGCAGATTGAGAGGTGTCACGGGTATCTCCGTGAATACATCAAACTTGTTGAGGATGTGCGTTTCCGGCTGGAAGGCAAAATGCTGAGGTTCTGTATCCAATTGGATCAGGATTTTCTGTTCCCGGTGTCCGGTAAGCCCTTCTTTAAATAGCAAACCTGGAAACTGTATGTGGCAATGAAATGCTCCTTTGTAAACTGTTTTCATTTCTACCTTGTAACCTTCCCGTTCAAGTTCTTTTTTGATCACCTCAGAAATTGCCTGGAAGTCTTTTTCGGTCAATCCAAAATTGTCAAAGTCAATGTCCTCTGAGAACCTGGTGTTCCCATGCACAATCCGGAGACATGTTCCTCCTAGAAAACACAATTTATGGGCATAGTCGGCCTGACCAAAAACAATTTGAAGTATTTTGTACTGCAGATATTCGCGCAGTATGAATTCCCGGAATGTTCGCTGATTTTCGGGATAGTATGGAAGGAGTTCGTCGACACTAAACATGCTGCAGTACGTTTAGAAATGTTGTAATTCTTTTTTCCAACGCCTTGTTTTGAAACAAGCCCAGATATTCTTTCAATCGGTCTTGGCGGATCAATGCCTGAAGTTCCCCTTGGTGGAGTCGTAAAGAATCGAAATCATCGTCAGATTGGAGAGTTGTATTCAAGTATAGGTAATCCAAGAGCAGCTTTTCCGGTTCTGCCATTTTACAATACTGCCCATTGGAATTGATAAGCCGGTAGCCGAACATCAACTCCGGCTTCAAATGTCTATAGCTGAATGTGCCTATCGAAGTTGAAAATTGGTGTGTCTTGAGGCTGGTCGCTGATGTGACGGTGTACACTCCTTCCGGTATGAGCCGGTAGTAAGCCAGTGCGGATTCAAAGGAAACATAAGAGGGTGAGTAAATCCGGTTGGCAGCCAGGTAAAGAATGTTCTCATCCAACGGCGTATCTGCAAATAGGTACCATCGGTTGATGATCCTCTTTACATAATTCTTCTTCTGCCACTCCACAAGTCTGCGCGTATCAAAATCGGGGTCCCACTTCAGGATATCCTGAACAGAAAAGACCTTAAATGCCGCGAAATGATCCTTAAAATCAAAAAATCTCATTCTATTTCTATTTATTGTTAAAAATAACAAATTTTAGAAACAAAATGAAGGTTTGATTTTTGATTACAAGCGCCGTAAAATCAGCAATCAGCAATCACAAATCAGCAATCAACAATCAAAAATCCGTCACGTGGATTGTTTATTGTTGATTTTTTAGAGTCTAACTCACTCCGCCCTCAAGCTCTGCGAAGGCTTCGAATTCGCTGCATGCAGCGTATGGTAGCTTACCGTCAGTAATGTTATCAGCAAGGTGGCTGCGCTAGCCACGCCAAATGTCCACCACGGAAAAGCTGTCCGGTAATTAAAATTAGTCAGCCAGGAATTCAGTCCAAGGTAGGCGACGGGAACGGCAACGAGGCAGGAAATCAAAGCCAGCAGGACAAAGTTCCCGGAAAGCATCTTCCATAGTTCGAAGACGGAAGCACCTAACACTTTTCTGATCCCGATCTCTTTGGTGCGCTGCTCCGCTTCAAACGAGGAAAGTGCAAAGATCCCAAGGCAACTGATGACGATCGCCAGCAAAGTGAACACCGCCGCTAATTTACCGATCCGATCTTCGTTCCCGAATTTCCTGGCATACTCAGTGTCGGTGAACTGGTAGGTGAAGGGCTCATCGGGGATATATTGTTTGAAGATTTTTTCAATGTTTGCGATCGCTTCGGTTGGACCCTTCTCGGGATTCAGACGCATCACAATCACATTGCCCTGGTCGCGGCGCATAAAATAGACCGACGGCCTTACCGGCTCGTACGGTGAATTGAAAACGATATCCCTGATCACACCAATCACGATCTGGGGATGTCCCCACCAACGAATGGTCTCGCCAACAGGCTCTTTAAGACCCATATACGAAACAGCGGACTCGTTGAGAAGGACGGCCGATGAGTCCGATACGATATCCGCTGAAAAATCGCGGCCTGCTTTAATTTCCCATCCGACTGTTTTACCATAGTCTGCTGAAGCGCCGAAAGAATTAAAGTCTATCGATAGATTGGGATCTTTGCCTCTCCAGTCAAATCCACTGCTGGAACCTTCGCCTTGAGTAGGGGCAGCGCCTGCTTCCGCCACACTGACGATAGCCCCTGTTTTTTCAAGTTCAGAGCGGAAGGCAGTGAAATGCTCATGAATGGACTTGTTAACAACCGGTGAGGTAATCAACGCATTCCTGTTATATCCGATAGGGCGGGCCTGCGCAAACCGGACTTGCTGAAAGACCGTCACGGTTCCGACGATCAGGATAATCGAGATCGTGAACTGCAAAACAACAAGGGCCTTGCGTGAAAGTCCTGCAGGGCGGCCGGAACGATAGGAACCTTTTAATGCCTTGCCCGGCTGAATAGAAGAAAGGTATAGTGCCGGGTAGCTGCCGCAGATCGTTCCGGTAAGAAAACTGAACCCCAGCGCAATCCCCCAAAACACCGGATTAGTCAAGGGCATTACTATTTGTTTGTCCGTTACCTGGTTGAAGAAAGGCAGGGCGAGTCTTACAAGAAGGAGAGACAGTACCAGGGAAAATAGGGCGACCAGCGTGGATTCACAGAAAAACTGCGCGATCAATTGGCTGCGGAGGGAACCGATCGTCTTGCGAATCCCTACTTCTTTTGCGCGTTGTTCGGACCGGGCCGTGGTCAGGTTCATGAAATTGATGCAAGCCATTAACAATACAAACAAGCCGATGATCCCGAAAAGCCATACGTACCGTATTCTTCCGCCGATGTTGTGGCCATTCCGGAATTCAGAATATAAGTGCCATTGATCCATAGGATGAAGAAATAACGCCGGCTTCTTTTTGGCGAGTTGTTCATTGACCCGCTTTAGCTTTGCATCTTTTATTCTCAGCGAGGTGCTTTTGAAATCGGCCTGATCGGTGAGCCTGACATAAAGGAAGAATGAGTTCGGCCTCCACGGATCTTCCATGCCCCTGACATCATTGTGCAACATTTCCCAGGAAGCCAGAAAGTCGGTTCCAGCAAACGTTGAATTGAAGGGAAAGTCATTGTACACGCCCGCCACTTTTGCAGTATACTGATCGTCCAGTTTTAGGACCTGGTTGATAGGGTCCTCATCGCCAAAGTAGGCGTTCGCCGCCGATGCCGATAAGAGCATGGAAGAAGGATCATTCAATCCTTTAGCACTACCCTTGATCAGATCGATAGAAAATAATTCATCGAACCCCGGCTCCGAAAACATCCCGGCCTTGGTCAGTTTTTTATTTTCCGTTGTGAGAAGGTGAGGATAGGAACTTGTTGTAAGAACGACCTGTTCAAAATCGCTCCCGTAATTTTTTCGCAGCTCGTCTGCCAACGGCCAGGGGATGGCAGTCCATGTCTGGACTTCGCCGTTGTTGGTGACATTTTGAATGACCTGGGCAATACGGTCATGATGCCGGTGCCCTTTATCAAATGTCAATTCATCGTATATCCACAACCCGATCGCGAGGGCGACCGCCATGCCCACGGACAGGCCGGCGATGTTGATGGAAGCGAGCAACTTACTCCTCTTGAGGTTGCGAAAGGCGGATTTAAAGTAGCTTCTGTACATAACGTTGGGGGTTGTACGTTTGAGTTTTTTGATTGCAATTATTGATTGTTCATGAGGTACTTTTCAACATTGGCCTTCGTCGCTACGCCCACCGGGCCTTCGTAAATACCCCCCCAGTTGCCCATATCTTCGACAAATACTTCCACTGTATTGGCGCCGATTTTCTTCAATACCCCGGAGGGTATTTTGTAGGCCCGCAATTCCTCGAACGAATGACTGCTTCCAAAAGGCCGGTGGTCATTTGTACTACCAATCTGTTGGCCGTTCAGATACACTTTATCAAAATCGTCAATCTTCCCCAATACCAGTACAAGGGGTTCACCGGAATAATTGAGGGGGATAGTGAAGGTGCGTTTATACCAGGCGAAACCATCGTATTTATATCCGTTGTATTCCCAGGCACCGGGTACCATGATCTTTTTCCACTCGTTGTCCCGTGGTCTTGGCATCTCGTCACCGGAATTACTCAAGGCAAATGACCAGACTCCCTGCAGGTCAACTAAAAGGAAATTGTCATTCCGGGAACGGAACACGCCCAGGTCGCCATCAACAATTCCTCCCCCCTGTGTAATGTCAAAAACACGGATAGCAATTGTATTTTCACCGTGGAAATTGATCAGCTCTACCGGGAGGATGTATTTCCGCTCATTGTTGAAGGCCGTTTTGAACCGGGGAGGCATAGAGCCGGAGAATCCAATGAGTCTGCCATTCACGTATACCTCATCGGCGTCATCGATATATCCAAGACCCAGGTAATAGTTTGTTTTGCGGTCCAGTAGGCGGCCATCAAATTTCCTGCGGTACCAGGCAAAGCCGTCGTAGCCGTTGAACCCCTGTTCTTCCCAGGCAGAAGGCGCATGGATCGACTCCCAACGGGAATCATCAAAGGTGGGGGATGCCCAGGAGGCTTCATCATCGATGTGAAATTTCCATTCCCCTTCCAGGTTAATAACCTGTGAAAATGCGGTGGTCGCATAAATCAAACTTACCAATAGGAGAGATCCAATTGTCTTCAAAGGTTTAGGTTGTTTTAATAAAAGTACGCAATAACCGAAAAAAAGTGAAGGACCTGTGGAGGCCCTTCACCAACAACATTTAAAACACTAGTTAATCAGACTAGTTTCTTGATGCCATGGCGGGATAGTGGTAGTACACATTTTCAAGGACGGGTATCAGGTCATTACCATCCTCAGACTTTGTCAGTTGATAGGTGACAGAGAGTGTTTCCGAACTCACTTCCACGTAGAACGTCTTTGAGGCAATGTTACGCACATCGTATTTCCTGGAGAAACCGTTCTGGAAGGCATTTGCTTTGATTTTGTCAGAGAACAGCACGGCGTCGTCATCGAAAAATTTTACATTGACCGGCTGACCCGAGTTGTAGGCGTAAAGAACTTTAAGGATTCCATGTTGAGGCATGGGCAGGATCTTGATGGCGGGCACATTGACTTCCTGTGCCTGCGCAGCGGTACCGATTAACATGACCAGGACGACGAGGATGATCGATTGAGTTTTCATACTAATTTAATTTTTTATGTCTTTCGTAATTGATCGACAATTCAAATAACGGCCCTGTGGCAGGGAGAGATGTCACCGCATGGTAAACGTTTGTAACAAATTGTAATACACCGTTCGTTTCCCGCAGATCTCGCAGATTTCCGCAGAGCTGACATGAGCAATCGAGCGAACCTCCCAGGTATTTACCAAAGTAAACTTATATTGTCTCCAGAAATCTGCGCGATTTTTGGTAAGAAGATAATGCCGGGATTCCCAGAGTTAAAGAACCATTTTATAACCTGCTCCGTGAACGGTGAGGATGATTTTCGGCTGGTCGGGGCTTACTTCCACTTTTTGCCGGAGTCGGGCGATGAAATTGTCGACCGTACGGGTAGTGAGCTGGGCGTCGTAGCCCCATACATGCTCCAGCAAATCGTTCCGGCTGACTACGTCGTTCCTGTTTTTGAACAGGTAGAGGAGTATTTCAAATTCTTTGTGGGACAGTTTAACTTCTTCGCCTTTCTCCAGTGTTTGGAACGCCCTGAAATCCACAGCGAGACGACCAATGGAAATGATTGCGTTTTGGTGGCGGGAGGTATCCGTCTGACTTCTGCGAAGGAGCGCTTTGATGCGGGCAAGCAGTTCCCTCACGCTGAACGGTTTTGTTACATAGTCATCTGCACCCAGTTCCAGCCCGAGGACCTTGTCGATTTCCTCCCCCTTGGCTGTCAACAGGAGGATGGGCGTGCGGATGCCTGCCGCCCGTGCCGCCTTGCAAACATCAAAGCCCGACAATTTGGGAAGCATAACATCCAACAGCACCAGGTCAAAGTTGCCGGATTTTATCTTCGCGAGTCCCGCTTCGCCGTCGGACGCGATCTCAACTGTATACCTTTCCAATTCCAGGTTGTCGCGAAGACCCAGTTGCATCGCGGGCTCGTCTTCTATGATCAATAGGTTTGCCATTATTAATTTTTCCGGAGGGGGAAATATAATGTGAACGAAGATCCTTTTCCCGTCCGGCTGTGAACCGTGATCCGGCCGTGGTGGGCCTCCATAAGCTGTTTCACCAGGGACAGGCCCAACCCGGTACCCCTGCTTTTCGCCAGGTCGCCGGTTGACACTCTATAGAATTTGTCGAAAATGTGCTTTTGATCCGCAGCACTGATCCCTACACCATAGTCTTTCACTATAACGATACCAAAATGCGTTTCGGCGTCCAGGTGAATCTCGATTCGCTTATTGCCGGCGCTGTACTTCACTGCGTTATCGAGGAGATTGATCAGGATCTCAACGAAGGCTTCCTTATCGGCATTGACCCAAACCTCCCTGGATTCCGTTAACGTATATTCGAATCCTTTGTTTTTCAAATGAACATCATACGTCTTGAGGACCTCCCTGATTTCTTTGGCTAATGGAATAGGTTGAAGGTGCAGTGTCTGCTTATTGGCTTCTGTCCGGCTGAAATTCAGGATCTTGTTGACGATGTCGGAGAGCCGTCGCGTTTCCTTGCTGATGATGCTGTAGTACTCCTGCTTTTTTTCTTCCGTCGGTGCCCGTCCC
>DATHFS010000479.1:0-3872 GCA_035317975.1 Cyclobacteriaceae bacterium
TCCTGTGTTGATTACATAAGGAGCTTGTCCCTGCAAGGGCCTAGCCGTAGAACGACCGGTTGCATAAGCGGATGCAATGTTTACCGTGCTTTTCGTAACGGCGGAATTGAAAAGTACATTGATATTATTCAACAACCGTGAACCGGTGAGTCCCGACAACGATTTCTTAATTTCTACTTCCAATCCGTAGAGCGTCGCGGATTGGGAGTTGGCATACGTTACGAGCTTATTCCCGCTGACATCAACGTACGCTTCAATGGGGTCAGTAAATTGTTTATAGAACCCGCCAAACGTGATCAGTTCAGTTTTGCCTGGATAGAATTCCCAGCGCAAATCCAGGTTTTGTATTTTCGCAGTCTTGAGCGCCGGGTTTCCGTAATAGACAAAATTGAAATTGAAATCATAGAAAGCAAACGGGGCCAACTCACGAAATTCAGGCCGGTTGAGTGTCTGTCCATACGCTGCTCGTACCAGCATTTTTTCAGTAAAATTATAACTCACATTGGCCGATGGGAGCAACCGGTTCACCTGATTGTGAACATGGACAGGGGCTTCGTCAGCGGGCTTGAAGTCATCATAACTGTTAAGTTGCTGCAGATTATTCTCCAACCGTGCCCCGGCATCCAGTTTTATTTTCCCGCCTATCGGAAGGGACGTCATGAGATAGTAGGCCAGCAGATTGTTGGAGGCGGAGTAGCTGTCCCTGAGGTAGGTGATTTCACCTAGTTGTATACCGGTGGTCTTGTTAATATTCTGTGGCTGAAAGAGATCCCCAATGGGAAGGTAACTCAGGTTTTGATCAAATGAGGCAGTCGATTGCGTGTATCCAATGTTCCGGGCGTTGAATGACCTGGACTTATTTTCAAAAAAGACGCCGGCCTTTAGTTCAGGGCTTCTCAACGGGTTATCACTGAAACCGAAGCGCTGCTTTACGGATAGCCCCCCTGAATAAGCGCGCTCGTTAAGCTTTGCATAAAATCTTCCGAGCGCCGTAGGCGTAACGGTGTTCGGAACATTGATTTGTGCTGTCCCGTTTCCCAGGTCGAGGGATTGATAACGCTTGTAATCCGGTTGATCGCGATTGGAGGAGTTGTAGCCCGCGACCCACTCGACGCTGGTACGCTTTCGAAAAAGGTCATGGGTTCCCATAAGTTGTCCCGAATAAATTCCACGGTAGACTTTATCGAACGATCCATTCTTTTGTCCACCGGTCGGTGTATTTACTGTTCCACTTCGATCCACGTATTGATCGGTGCTGCTTTGATTGTAGAGATTCTTGAATTCGATGGTATTGCCTGGATTAAACCGGAAAGCCCAATTAAAAAGAAAACCGGTTCGGATAAACTGATTATACTGTTTGTCCTGAAACCCGGCAAGCGTTTCCGGACTGTTGTTCGTATCGGTATAGTCTCCCCGCTGAACGGCATACGTGGCAAATGAATTGGAATACGTCAGGGCACTGATGTTCCCAATCTGGACTTTCCCAACATTGAACTTTCGATTAAAAGTCACCGCAAATCGCTGATCGGGGATGGCCATCCCTTTTACAGGAGTCCAAAGATTTTTTAAAGACTTCCCGGCATTCACTAATACATCGCCATGAACTTTTGATGCGTTTGCCGGAAAATAAGCAGGCAAGTCATAAAACCCGGTATTAAAACCCGTCAGTTGCCCGTTGCCGGTTTGCTGATGATAAAAATCTTTGAACGTCGTGCCGGCGCGTACTTGAGTGCTGTATTCTACTACGATACCGTTTTCTTCCGGAATGCTTTTTGTAAAAACTTTTACCACTCCCCCCGCAAAATCACCGGGGTTGTCCGCTGAAGGACTTTTAAAAACTAACATCCGCTCAAGCTGATTACTGGGCAGCGTTGCGAATGAAAACGACCGGACGTCTGTCTCCACACTAGGGGCATAAACATTGTGCAACATCACGGGATTGTAGCGTTCGGAAAGACCGCGAATCTGAACAAACTGATTATCCTTAATGGTGATCCCGGGAACTCTTCGTAACACCTGGGCAGCATCTCTGTCTAACGTCTTACTGATCTGTTCCGACGTAATACCCACTACCACCAATTTCATTTCCTTGATTGACCGAAGCAATTCAAAATCCGTGTCATAGGCCCTGCCGCTGGTAACCACTACTTCCTGGAGCTCGGATACGTCCTCTGACAAGGGTACATCCACGCTAACTCGCTTGGCATCTTCTACTACCAGGTTGGGGATCAGGTGTGTTTTGTACGTCATCGACGTCACTTGAAGCGTATAGGTCCCTGCGGCCACTTTCGAAATCAGAAATCTGCCCTCTATGTCCGTTGCTCCGCCGATCGTTGTTCCCTGGATAACAACGTTAGCCCCGATAACAGGCTCCTTTGTTTTAGCATCCGTAATAACACCGGTGACGGATCCCTGACCAAATGAGGCTATTGAAATGAAGCTTAATAGGAGGAGAGCGGAGGCTCGCAGCATAGGTAATGGTTTGCTGCAAAGGTCGTCTTGCCATATTACCCAGGGTGGTCGGCAGTATTACGAAATTGTTAAGGAGAAGGCGGCCTCCTATCCCAAAATTGGACTTCCTGATGCGCCATCCGGATCGATTTTCTGCAATCCAAATAAGATGAATCACTTAGGGCTCAAATCAGAATAACATTTGGGTAATTTTCAAGTAATGAATGTAAAGTTCGGATAACACGAGGGTCATTACTTATTAATCGGTACCCGGTTAAGGATAGCCGTAATGATATCAGAGGTCTTTATATTATCGGCTTCCGCCTCGTAGTTTAATAAGATACGATGGTTCATTACGTCGAGGGCAACTTCCTTAATATCCTCCGGTAACACATAGTCGCGACCCTCAAAGTAGGCCATCGCTTTGGCTGCCAGATTGAGATTGATACTCGCGCGCGGAGAGGCGCCAAATTGAATGTACTGCGACTCGTGGTCGAGCTTGTACTCTTTGGGCCGGCGTGTAGCCGATACCAATTCGATAATGTATTTCTCCAGTGATTCCGACATCTTCACTTTATTCACCTCTTCGCGAATAGCAAAAATATCTTCCTTGGTAAGGATAGTGTTCACCTGGTAGTCGAATTTCATATTGGAAATCCTGCGCATGATCTCCAGCTCATGGTCTTTCGAGGGATAGTTGACAAATACTTTCATCATGAAGCGGTCGACCTGTGCTTCGGGCAACGGATAGGTTCCCTCCTGGTCTACCGGATTTTGCGTCGCCATCACCAGAAAGGGCCGGTCCAGCTTAAAGGTTGTTTCACCTATCGTCACTTGCTTTTCCTGCATGGATTCCAGCAGCGCTGATTGCACTTTTGCCGGCGACCGGTTGATTTCGTCGGCAAGAATAATGTTGGCAAAAATGGGACCCTTCTTGACCTCGAATTTTCCTTCCTTTTGGTTATAAATCATGGTGCCGATCAAATCGGCAGGAAGCAAGTCTGGCGTAAACTGGATGCGCTGAAAGTCCAGGTGAAGGACCTGGGCAAGTGTACTAATCGTAAGAGTTTTGGCCAGTCCGGGCACACCTTCCAGTAAGACGTGACCGTTGGTGAACAAGCCCACCAGCAACCGGTTCACCATATATTCCTGCCCCACCACCACTTTGGCTACCTCGGCAAAGACCGAATTGATCTTCTTTTTGTGCTCCTGGTGCAATTCTGTTATACCTGTGAATGCCATAGTCTCTTTTTAATTCAATTTAACCGCAATATTAAGAATAGGTTTATACATTTTGATGAAAGGCCCGAAAATCAGTAATCGGTAATCGGTAATCGGTGGTATCGACTCGGTAATTGGGTCCTGACCACTGAATACGGAATCCTGCATCCAGAGGGGCTGGACTCCTCAAAAAACCACTA
>DATHFS010000480.1:0-3090 GCA_035317975.1 Cyclobacteriaceae bacterium
GATCAGCATCCGGAAGGACTTCAGATGGATTACCTTGAATACCTCCGCGCAGAGGCCCTGACCAACAAAGGCGAATACGCTGCCGCCATCCAGTCGTACCAGAAATTTATCGCCCACTTCCGCAGTCAAAGCTTTAAGAAAGACGCTACCTACAAGATTTCACTTTGCTACTGGCTGCTGAACAAGCCCGACCTTGCCCGGCAGAATTTCGAGAAAGCAAAAAAGACCGGAAGAGATATTGCCGAGCCCGACAAACATGCCTCCCGTCAATTGGAGGAAAACACCTTCCCCAATCCCAAGATTCTCCGTGTGCGCTTCTTTACCGACGGAGGCTACTACACCGAAGCCCGGGACGTGCTGCAAACCATCCTTCCTTCGGACCTCACTACCCTAAAAGATCAAACAGAGTACTATTACCGCAAGGCGCGATTGGCTCATAAGACAGGAGAGCTCTTTGTAGCCAAAGTGTTCTACGAACAATCTATTGATATGACAGGGGAAAATCCATGGTACTTTGCCGCCAACTCAGCCCTCCAACTCGGTTATATTGCCGAGGCGCAAAAGGACAAGGTCATGGCAAAGAAATACTTTGAGCAAGCCTTGAATTTCAAGAAACACGAGTATAAGAACAGTATTGATTCGAAGGCACGATCGGCGCTTGAGCAGTTGAACTAGGAATCGGTAATCGGTGATCGGTGGCTGGTACCGGCAATTAAGACAGTCAAGGGTACTGAATACGATTGCTGAATAATAAATAAGCAGGTAGATAATGTAAGAGGACGTTAATCTACCGATTACCGATCACCGATTACCGATCACCCGTTACGATCACCGATTACTGACTACCGGCTTCCGTTTGGAAAGAATCTCATTTACACCCGCCAGATGCCGGGTATCATTGTGTTTAACAATGGAAAACATCGTCCCGGTAAAGTTCAGCAGGTAGAGCCCAAGATTTTCATGCTCGAAAAGGTCCATGCTTTTCAGCGGATAATGTAAAAGCTGACACAATAAAATCCGAAGGGCGCGGCCATGCATGCAAATCAGGATTGTTTCCTCCTGAGACTGGGATACGATATGATCGATCACCGGCTTCTGCCGCACAGCAACATCCTCGGGACTTTCACCATACTCAATCCGCATGGAAGTATTTCCCTGCTCCCATTGCTCCAGAACCCAGTGATAGTAAGCATCTTCTTCAGGGGTGATCTTCTGTCCCTCCTTGCTGCCCCAACTGATTTCGTTGAGACCTGCCTTCGCTTCATGAGGAACCCCTGCCTTCAAAAATGAGTTAACGGACTCCACCGTGCGTTTGAGCTTGGACGTATATACCTTATCGAATTTAATATGGCGGTACGTCTGATAAAATGCCTCCGCCTGTGCCCTGCCGGTATCATTGATGGAAGAATCCACCCCACTGCCCTGCACGATCCCCTGCAAGTTGAAATCCGTTTGTCCGTGGCGGACGAGATATATTTTTTTGCTGGTCAATTTGTCATAATTTGGCGCCAAAAATAAGGAAATACTTCGTACCTCTAGCATTCAACTCCTTTTTCATGTCCTTGTTTAATTCCGCGTTTACGCTCGAATCCCTGGTCCAGATGTCCTCCGGGACGATGGTAGAGCACCTGGGGATCGAATTCACGGCAATCGGAGACGATTTTGTCGAGGCTAAAATGCCGGTGGACCACCGGACGCATCAACCGTTGGGCTTGTTGCATGGCGGGGCTTCCGTGACCTTGGCCGAAACACTGGGCAGCATAGCAGCCACAGGCTGTGTGGACTTTCGTCTCCAGTACTGTGTTGGGTTGGAAATCAACGCCAACCACATTAAAAGTGTTAAAGATGGATTTGTATATGGAACAGCACGGCCCCTGCACGTCGGAAAAAAAACACACGTCTGGGAAATACGAATTACCAACGAGAAAAAGGAACTGGTTTGCGTGAGCCGCATTACCTTAGCGGTGATCGACAGGCGATAATGGAATGAGCATGCGAACTTCTGAACCCGTTGTTATCCCTACTCCTTTTACCGAACAAGACTTTCTTCCTTTCCTTCTGCAACACTACCTGGAAGGCGGCCATGCCCTTACCCTTTGGCAAATGCCGAACTCTAACGAAAAAAAATTACTGATCTGCTCAGACGGAGTTCGTCACCTGGATGAAATTTCGTTGGAAAATTCTGAAACGGGATTTGTCTTCGCTCCGTATGACCGCGAGCAAAAGAAAGTATTCTTCAAAGGCGACCTCATCTTCACATTCAAGAGTGGTGAGCTCAATGTTGAAAATGTGCCCGAGGAAGTATTTCAAAAGATGAGAGTCCAGGAAGAATCGGATCAACCTATTCCACCGGGGGTCTATCCCACACGGATGTTTCAGGGTGAGCCCGCCCCGCACGATTACCGTGCTCTGGTTGAAAAGTGCATTGACCAGATCCGGGCGGGAGGTATTGAAAAAGTGGTACCCTCCCGATCAAAGGAGGTTGACCTACCTGAAGGGTTTGATCTATGGAAGACATTCAAAAAGCTCTGCGAGGCTCATCCCAATTGCATGATTTCATTGGTTTCGTCAGAAGAAACCGGCACGTGGATCGGGGCCACTCCTGAACTCCTGGCCAGCGTCGATGACCGGATGCATTTCAGAACGGTAGCCTTGGCGGGAACCAAACGACACCAGCCCGGCGAGAACTTGAAGTCCGTTGCCTGGAGGGAGAAAGAGATCGAAGAGCAGGCCATGGTTTGCCGGTACATTATCAGTTGCTTCAAGAAAATCCGGCTGCGCGAATACGACGAACACGGACCGCGGACGGTCATTGCAGGAAATCTACTGCACCTCAAGACAGAGTACGATGTAGACATGGTCGCTACGAACTTTCCCCAACTGGGTTCGGTCATGTTGAAACTTCTTCACCCCACTTCCGCCGTGTGCGGTATGCCGCTAGAGGCAGCTCGCGAATTCCTCCGGGCCAATGAAGGATACGACAGGCAATTCTACACAGGCTACCTGGGACCCGTCAATGTCAAAGGCGAAAGCCATCTGTTTGTGAATCTGCGGTGCATGCAATTATTTAGCAAAAAGGCGATCCTGTAT
>DATHFS010000481.1:0-11363 GCA_035317975.1 Cyclobacteriaceae bacterium
AACTCCGTTCGAACAGTTGGTATAGCCCGACCCGCTGTCCACCTGCCATTGATACCTCAGGTTCAAGCCTACGGCAATGACTGCCAGGGACGTTGTACCCCCTGCACAAACACTGACGCCTGTTGGCTGCGTTGAAATTAAGGGTGGAATACAAATCTGGGCAGTAACAAGACCTGCTATAATGGTGAATAATAAAGCCAATCCAACTCTTTTAGACAGTATAGGGTTCTGTTGCATAGGTATTGATTTAGGGCGAAAATAACTTTTGGGCTTTACCGGTTTCAATGATGAAGGATTGCCCATATCATGATTAAAATCATTCCATTTTGCCGAGTCCTGTCCGCTCCAACTCTTCATTACAAGCGTGGTTCAAATTTATTTTTATTCCCTCTTTAAATTAAAATTCCGTATGTCGCACACTCTATTCATAACACACATTGTCTATATACTAGCCCATGGTTACCGGAACATTACCCTTTACCCCGGTTGTCGTTTAAACGTTGATCTGGTCTTTCAATAGACCGGGATATGGCAACATCCCTGATTCGACTGCGTTGTGAGTGTATACAAAACCAACTAAACATTTTTCAATTATGAAAAAGATGATCATGATTCTCTTGGCGCTCGCAACAGTAGGTTGCGTGGTGTCGTTCGGAGGGACCAAGGGTCCTGAAAGTCACATGGCGGTTGTAAAGGCCGGAGAGGTTTTTAAAGTCATCTACGAAAGTCGTGTCTCCTCGCAGGTGAGGGTGACCATCTCCGATGCGGATGGAAATGAAGTATTTGCCGAAAAGGTTGCTTCCGACGAAGGGTTCATAAGGCCCTATAATTTCTCACTCCTGCCAAAGGGTGATTACAAGATCAGCGTGGCCGATAAGGAGGCGGTGTATTCCGAAAATATAAACACACGCGACAAAGAGTGGATTGCCAATGTGGCCAGACTGCGTGACCGGGATGCAAAATATATGGTTTCCATTCCTTACCAGGGCCCCGGTGAAGTGGCTATTGAGGTCTATGATCAGCATCAGCAATTGGTCTATACCGAGAAGCAGGTCATGCAAGGTGACTTTGCCAGAATCTATAACCTGAAGAATCTGGAGGAAGGGGCAACGGTTCAGGTGGTCAACCAATCTTCAGGTGACGTACGGCTTTCGAGCCGGTAATCGGTGATCAGTAATCGGTGATCGGTAGTAAAAAGTAATGGGTAATTCGTATTCAGGAGTAAGGTTAATCCTGAAGAAACTACCGATTACTGATCACCGATTACTGATTTACTCTGTTCGCAGGGACTCAACCGGATTGGCCCTGGCGGCGCGCAGGATCGTGGAACTGGTGGTAAAGATCCCGATGATGAAAATCAAGATCGCACAAAGAATAACCGATACGATCCCCACGGGAATATGGTAGGCATAGAGTTCTCCCAGCAGCATGCCCGTGAGAAAATAGCCCCCCACAGAACCCAACACAGCAGCGATCGACAAAATGATCACAAACTCTCTGTTCAACAAGCCAACGATGTTGGTGACCGTTGCACCCAATGCCTTTCGTATGCCGATCTCTTTCGTCCGCTTTGCAATATTCAACGAGGCCAGTGCAAAGATGCCCGATGCGGAAAGCAACCCGCCCAGTATGGTAATGAACAAAAATATCTTTTCCAGGTTGGCGTTGGTTTCCTTGCTCCCTTTGAACACCAGGTCCTCCTGGAATTGACTCTCAAAGGGTTTGTTCGGAAATAATTCCTTCCAGGTGGTTTGGAGGTATTTCTGCATTTCGGCCAAATCACCTCGCTCTGTTTTTACCAATAGCGTGATGTATTGATTCTTCCCTGCTGCATAAAACACAAAAGGCTCATACTGTTTCGACCGGTACAGGTTGTCGACATGATTTTCAATCACTCCGAGAATGCGATGCTTGGCATTGTGTAAAAACACGATCTTATCCAGGGGATCTTTTAGTCCCGTCTTCTCAACAAAGGCTTTGTTCACAACAATACCTTCTTCCTGATCGGAAGCATTGTCAAGATTGAAGGTGCGCCCCTCGGATAATCTCAATCCCATGGTCTCCATATAATTCTTTCCCACGCCCAGGGCCTGAACATCGTATTGGCTGGTGTCAATGCGCACAGGGGTCTGGTAGGTATTTGACCCGATATTGCCATCGCTTACCCCCACGCTGAGTATTTTTGGATTACCGGCAATGGCCGCCTCCATCGCTTTAAAATCAGACTCACCCTGCAGGCTTACCGTTACGATCATTTCCTTGTCATAGCCAAACTTGATCTTTTCCTGGTAGCTGGAATTCTGAATGAACACCACCCCGGCAATCAATACAATGACGGAGAGGGCGAACTGTGAGGCCACCAGCATCCGGGTAAGGAAATTCGTGCCTTTTATTTTCACATCCCCTTTCAGGAGCATGGTGGGTTTGAATTTGCTGCTGAACAAGGCTGGATAAATCCCCGCCAGCAACGCTGCGAGAAACACCAGTACGATCAGTGCAATGAATAAGTTTACGCCGTTGAGATCCTCCAGCCCATACGGGAGTCGCCACATCGTATAAAAGGCAGGGACAATAACTTGCGCCATCAAAAGTCCGACCAACAGCGACAGGATAATGGTGATCAAAGTTTCCAGCAGGAATTGAGAAGCGATTTGTCGCCTGCCCGCCCCCACTGCTTTCCTCACTCCCACTTCTTTCAACCGCCGGGAAGTCATGGCGATGGACGTATTGGTGAGATTGAAGCAAGCAATAAGCAGGATCAGTGCTGCCATCGATACAAATATCACCAGTGGCACAACGCTGATTCTGCGGTTTGTGTAGCCGTAGCGCAGATCATCCTGCGTGAATTTTGATTTGAATGGAACCAGTTGATAGGACTCCACCACAACATCGGTCCGCAGTTTGTTCCGATTGGCAATGTATTTGCTGAATTGCGCACTGATCGACGCCGCATTCTCCGGTGATGAAAGTTCAAAAAACGTTGCCGGATTCCGCCAGTCACTCCAATCGTCCATCTTGATCTTCTCGATGTCCATGAAATTCTCAATCCGCATCATGGCTTCAAAGGTGAACGTATTGTTGATTGGAAATTTCTTTACCACCCCGCCAACAAGCACTTCTATTTCGGTGTTGTTAACGAAATTCATGACCAGCATTTTTCCGACCGGGTCTTCATCGCCGAAATATTTTTTTGCCAGTTTTTCACTTATGAAAATACTTTTTTTGTCTTTGAAGGACTTATAACTGCCCGCTGCCAGGGGGTAATCGAAAAGGTCAAAAAAGGTACTGTCGGCATAGGCGATGCCTTCATTAAAGGCCTTGTCGCCATACCGCATTGAGCCTCCGCCATAAAGAAAGCGAGTATACCGTCCGATACCCGCAATTTCTTCAGCCGCTATGCCCGGAAGGATAATTGGCGCCTGGTCATCCCGCACGACTTTCCCGTCCTTATCTCTGGAGAGTGTATGAAATCTGAAAATGCGAGAGACTTTCCCGGCATCGTGAAAATTGTCAAACTCGATATTATAGGCCAGCAACAGGTAGGATGTTATGCAGCAAGCCAGCGAGACGCCCAATCCCAGCGTATTGATAATGACATAACTTTTGTTCTTAAGGAGGCTTCGAAAAGCCACGCGCAGGTAATTCCTTATCATGATGTTATGATTTTAGACCGACCGGATTTTCAGCGAGTTCATTCTTCTAACAAAATAAGCAAAAGTTTTGCCCTTTATTTAGACGGCAGATCAGCCCTTTAGGTTGCTTTAAACGTAAGAAGATTCTTCCTATCTTTCCAACCATAAAATCAAAAATCTATGACTCGCCAATCCCGCAGGACTTTCCTGGCCAGTGCTTCTCTGTTAACTTTAGGCGCCGCTACAAAGGCCGCTCCTATGCAAAATGAAAAATCAGCCGTGATTCACCATGTGTTCTTCTGGCTGAAGAACCCGAAATCCACCGAAGACCGCGACAAGCTGATCGAAGGTGTCAAAACATTGGGGAAAATTGAATCCGTCCGCGCGATCCACGTGGGCGTCCCGGCCCATACCCCTGCCCGTGCGGTAGTGGATGCAAGCTACAACGTTACGGAACTCATTTTTTTCGACGACCTCGAGGGGCAAAGTATCTACCAGGATCATCCCATTCATCAGGCATTTGTAAAAAACTATGGACCTCTCTGGAAAAAAGTGGTGGTCTATGATTCTGCAACGGTGTAGACGTCTGACACCCTGAGGTGCCTTGACGCCTTAACCCTCCATCCATTTTTTGAAAGCAGCAGCCTTCTCACGGCTGATTTCCAACTCTATAATAAAGGGCGGCTTGAGCTGAACGCTCAATCCTTTCTGCGTGGTCTTGATTCCCCCGACGGTTTGAATGTGGATAAGGTATTGCCGGTTGACCCTGAAAAACTGTCCGGGGTCAAGGAGGTTTTCAATTTCATCGAGCGTAGAATGCTCACTGATCAACTTTTCATTTTGAATGGTATGCAAATAAATTAATTCCTCTTTGTGAAAAAATCCGATCTGTCCAGTCAGGATCGGAACCAGCGTATTGCGATGGAGGGTGAGAAAGCGTTCCTTGTATTTTTTCTGCGGACCGCCCCATTGCCCGAGCATCATCTTCAACTGATCGCCGACTGTGGACTCCACCGTCAGCGATTTATATTTTTTCAATGCCGTTTCCAACTCCAGCACATCGATGGGCTTTAAGAGATAATCGATACTATTGAGTTTAAACGCCCGGATAGCATAAGCATCATAGGCTGTAGTAAAAATAATCGGGCAGCGGAGAGGCTGATCTTCAAAGATGTCGAAGCTAATCCCATCCGAAAGCTGAATGTCGGACAAAATCAAATTGGGTACCGGGTGGTCTGCAAACCAGCGCCGGCTGGCTGCTACACTGCTCAGGGGGCCCAGCACCTCTGCACCCGTTTCCAGTTTCTGAATCAGACCGCGAAGGTCGCGGGCTACCAGGGGTTCATCTTCAATGATCAGGATTCTCATAACAGGGGAACCTTGACTGTAAACCGGGTTTCGGTGCTTTCGACGATCACCGGCCGGTCTGTCATAAAACCATACAGCGATTCCAGGTTGGCCAGGCCTTGCTTGTTGGAGGTTTCCACCGTTTTTCTTTTCTGCAGATTATTGCTCACCACCAGGTAATCGCCGGAAGAAAATACTTCTACCCGGAGGGGTTTATCCTGGTCAATGATGTTATGTTTCATCGCGTTCTCGATCAGGATTTGAAGGGTTACCGGAACAATGGCACTTTCTGTGGCCTCCTTGCTGATCTCAAATTTAATTTTTAAAGCACCTTCGAAGCGGGTCTCAGCCAAAAATACATAGTTCCTGATAAAATCGAGTTCAGTTTGAAGGCTAACCGAATTCTTGTCTTTATTTTGAAGCACGTACCGGTACACTTTTGACATCTGCTGCAGAAATTGGGAGGCCAGTGCCGGGTCTTCCGTTATTAAACTATTCAGGGAAGTCAGTGCGTTAAAAAGAAAATGGGGATTAAGTTGATTTTTGAGATTCTCAAACTGGATCTGTGCTTTTTCTTTTTCAAGGCGTTCGGCCTCCACGAGAGAATCTTTCCACCGCCCGATAAAATACCGGATAAAAAAAACAGTATTAACTCCCGATACGGCCAGCGCTACGATCGCCCACGTAGAGGCTAAAAATAAACTATCGAGCTTAATGGGGAGATAAGGTTCTCCAAATTTGTAGATCGCAAACCGGATGGTAACGGCGATGACAACCCCAATGAACAGTTGAAGAGCAATTCTTCCGGGAATGCTTTTTTCAAATGGAAGAATAACGTTCAGCCTGGCATGAACCCAACGGAGACCTTCCCAGACAAGAGAAATTATGATGATGGAAGTGAAAAAGAGGGTACTATTGAATTCAAGGCTGAATTTTCCCGATGCCCAACGCACGATAAAGCCTACGGTGGCAATTGCCATAACCACAGCATAGGTAAACAGAAGGGTACGAATGGTTCGCTTTTTCATCATTGACTTACAAATCCGTGAAATCCATAATTATCCGTTCAATTCGTGATAATCTTCCCATCGCTCATCTCCACCACGCGATCGGAATTTCGGGCAAACTCACTATCGTGGGTTACCGCGATGATCGTTTGCTTGTAGGTGTGCGTGAGCTCACGAAAGATATCAAAAACAAGGTGCGTATTGTAGGAATCCAGGTTGCCTGTAGGTTCGTCGCCCATAATGATATCCGGATCGTTGATCAGCGCCCGGGCGATAGCTACCCGCTGTTGCTGACCGCCTGACAATTTGCTGGAGAGTTTCTTCGCATACTCCTCTATGCCCAGCACCTTGAGTTTTTCAATCGCCCTGCTTTCTATCTCCCCCCGGCTGTATTTCTTCAGTTTCAGCGCCGGGATCATCACATTCTGCAGCACGGTAAACTCGGGGAGCAGATAATGAAACTGAAAAACGAATCCGATATGCTGATTGCGAAAACTGGCGAGGGCGTCCTGCCCTTTTCCCGTGAGCCGCTCCCCGGCAATCTCCAACTCCCCTTCATAATCGCTGTCCATGGTAGAGAGGATGTACATCAGGGTGGATTTGCCGCAGCCCGATTTGCCGACCAGCGAAAGGAATTCGCCGCGGCGTACGGTGAGATCAATCTCCTTTAACACCTGGAATTTCTCCGGTTCGTAAAAGTACTTGTTGACGTTGTGGGTGATTAAAACATTTTCCATAGCGCCGTCATTGTCCCCTTAAAATCTCAATCGGATCCACTCCAGCGGCTTTCCGTGACGGCATGTAGCCGGCAATGGCAGTGGTGCTTACGCCGAAAACAATTCCAATCAAATAAAACCGGGGGTTGAACTGAACAGGGAAATGGTCAAGGCTTATAAAATCACCCCCCGGGAATGAAGCTTTGGAGATCAAAACCGATAATCCAAATCCAATGAGTAATCCGGCCAGGCTCCCGACCAGTCCAATCACCAGCGACTGGATCATAAAAATCTGTCTCACGTCATTTCCTGAAAACCCGGTAGCTTTCAAGATAGCAATGTCTTTCATCTTGTTATGGATGGTCATGTTCAGGATATTGTAAATGCCAAAACCGGCGACCACCAGCAGCGTGATCGATACGGAATAGGTGATGATGTTCCGGATCTTGTTTCCTGTAAGAAAGGTGGAGTTCGCCGTTTCCCAATCTTCTGCCTTATAACGAAAGGATTTTTGCAATTCCCCGGCGATGAACCTGGCCTGGTGCAGATCTTTCAACTTGACATTGATATCGGTGATATACCCCGGGGTCTTTTGTAAAATGGCCTGGGCCGTTGAAATGTTGGCATAACTTCGAACATTGTCGATTGCCCCGAGGCCCATCTGAAACGTACCGACAATTTTCAAGGTGAGCGTATACCCTTGTGGCGTGGTGATCACGACCCTGTCTCCCAGCCGGGCATTGAGTTTGCGCGCCAGTCCGGTACCCATGATAATACCGCTGTGGTTTGTGAGCAACTCCTCGATTCGGCCCGACTTCATTTTGGAGCGAAGGTCGAAGAGCTTGTCTTCCTCCATGATTTCCACGCCCAGAATATTTCCATTAAGCTGAACAGGCCCATAATTGTAAAACACCTGTGACGCCAGCATGGGAGCAGCCCCCCATACCCGCGGGTCCTTACGAATGAGTCGTACAATCTCCGATGCATTGCGCAACTTGGGTGTTTCGTTTTTTGGTTTTTGGTGGTAAACCAGGTTGATCCCGTGAGGGTTCATCTCTGAAAGAATGGACGGCCGGCTTTGTGTGACATCGTTAAAAATATGAATGTCGGGGGAGGAAGTCATTGTCAGGGATTCCGTAAAATCATTGAGTCCGGTCATGAGGCTGATGAGCGCAATAAACATCCCGATCCCGAAAGTGACCCCCATCATGGCAACGATGGTTTGCTTGGGTTTGGCCAATAAATGCGTTTTTGCTATTTCAAGGGTAAGGTACACGGGGTTGAGTGGTTGGAAGGGTATGGGTTCTGGGCAATGGTAATCAGCTATTAGTTATTGGTCAGGCAGGACCCCCTACCTCAACACTTCAACACTTCAACACTTAAACACTTCAACACATCCACACTTAAACACTTCAAAGTTAATTTTTAACGAGCAGTACATTTTCCGCCGTCAAACCCTCCAGCACTTCCACTTCATCCAGCGTTTCAATTCCCTTTTTGATCTTCACTTTTCTATTTCCCTCCTTTGTCCGGATGAAAACAGAATCGCCTGTCAGCAATAGACTTTTTGGAATGACGAGCGCCCTTTCCTTTTTTTGAATGACAATATTGGCTTCTACGGCGAGACCGGAAAATCCTCCCGCTAATGGCTTTGTAAAATCGGCATCGACCCGCAGGGACTGTTCGCGGGAATCAACCAGGGGATGCACCTTGCTTACCGATGCCTCAAACACCTGGTCAGCAAAAGCGTCGATCTTCACAAATACAGCCTGGCCCTCTTTAACTTTGCGAATGTCCATTTCGTCCACACTCAATCTTAAATAGAATGAATCACCGCTGCCGATGACGGCCACGGCCTCGTTGCGTCGAACCAATTCTCCTTTTTCTTTCAGTGTTTTATACACACGGCCCTTGATTTCACTTCGCACCGAGTAGCGGCCTGATTCTTCGGAGGCAATCTTCCATTGGTTTTCTGCATTTTTCAATTCCAGGAAGAGTTGACTTTTTACTTTCTCAAAGCGGCTTCGATAGAGCAATAAATCATTTTGGGAATTCTCAAATTGCAATTTGATCCTGTCATACTCTGCCCGCGGAGCGGCGTTCTGTTTTAGTAAATTGGTATACCGGACTAGGTTGGTGGAGTCATAGTGCGCTTTGATCCCGGCACTTCGAACGGCCGCCTCCAGTTCATTTAATACCGGCGACCCAATCCTGTAATTATAAGAAGCCATGTCATAGGCCTCTTTTGCCATACGATAGCGGGCATTTTGTTGCTGGCTCTCCAGAAGAAAGATAACATCTCCCTTTTTTACATCCGTTCCTTCCGGAGCCACTATTTCGATAATATACCCTTCCGCTTGCGCAAAGAGTTGATATTCGTCTTTCGAAACAACAAACCCTGACGCATACACTGCCTCCATCAACGGTTTTTGCTGCGGATTGCTTTGATTTCCACCATCACCACATCCGAAAAAGGAAGCAGCTAGCGAAAGGAAGAGGATATATTTCATGAGTAAAACAGGATTAAAAATACGGGGGAAAGGGCATGAATTGGGATAAATCTGACTCAGACCGGTAAAATCCGGTTTGAGACGTAGCAAATAAAAACTGATCCGGCTTCAGCCAGTCCATCAAATCACCTTATTTTGCAACAAATCAATCATTATCAAAAGAGAAGTACGTTTGGCCTACCTCTGCCTGGGTGGCATTTGCATTATCTGGGGCACTACGTTCCTGGCCATGCGCATCGGGGTTAAAGAATTTCCTCCTTTTCTTTTTGCCGGATTGCGCCAGTTCACTGCAGGCTTCCTCCTCCTCAGTTATTTGCTAGGGATAAAGAAATTGAAATTCCCGTCCTGGGCCAACGTGATACGGCAGGCCTTTGGTGGTTTTTTAATGATCACACTGGGGAACGGACTGGTTTCCTGGGCGGAAGTTTATGTGCCCAGCGGGGTGGCTGCGATCATCTGTTCTATCATGCCGGTGTGGGTCGTGCTCATCAACCTCACGATCAACCGCTCTGAATTGCCCAATGGATTAATTGTTTTTGGTGTGTTCACGGGACTGGGTGGAATTCTCCTGGTGTTCAATGAACATCTGGCCGATTTTGTAAATTCAAATTACCAGTGGGGAATAGCGTTTATCTTCATCGCCTCGCTAGCCTGGGCACTGGGGAGTGTCATCATCAAAAGATCAAGCGATGGCTCCAATCCTTTTTTTAATGCCGGACTGCAAATGTTGTTCGGGGGACTATGGTGTTTTGCTCTTAGCTTCTTTTTTGACGATATCAACAGCTTGCAATGGACGCCGCAGGTTGGATACTCGCTCGGCTACCTCATTCTAGTAGGTTCGGTAGGAGCCTTTGCCATGTATGTGTACGCCCTTACCTACCTGCCCATCACGATCGCTTCACTTTATTCTTATGTCAATCCGTTGGTGGCCGTGCTCTTGGGATGGTTGGTGTTGGATGAAAAATTAAACCTTACAATTGGGGTCGCCATTGTCGTTACGGCCGTGGGTATTTATCTCGTCAATCGCGGATATCAGCTTAAAAGTCAAAAAGCCGCGAATTCTTCAAAATGAAATCATGATTTCAGCAATCTCATTTCATACCGTCCCGGAAAAACAAAATACCGTATTTTCCATTCTCATCCCGTCCTGGAACAATCTGGATTACCTGAAGTGTTGCGTTGAAAGCATCCGAAAGAATTCAGCCTATCCCCATCAGATCATCGTCCACATCAATGAAGGAAATGACGGCACTCTGGAATGGGTGCAACGTCAGGGCCTGAGCTATTCCTATTCAGCAGCCAATGTTGGTGTCTGTTACGGGTTTAACGCTTCCGCCGCGCTGGCTACCTCGGACTACCTCGTGTTATCCGACGATGATTTTTATTTTACACCCGGGTGGGATGAGGGTCTTTATACGGAAATAAGGAAGTTGGACCATTTTTACTTTTGTATCGCCGGCACGATGATTGAGCATGTCGCTACCACCAACCGTTGCGCCATCGCTCCGTACGATTTTGGAAAAACGGTCAGGGACTTCGATGAGAACAAGCTTCTCCGGGAATACCGTTCCATTCCTTTTCCGGATTGGAGCGGGGGCAACTGGTACCCGATGGTGCTGCATAAAAGGATCTGGCAATTGATCGGCGGGTTAAGTGTGGAATTTTCCCCCGGAATGGGCTCTGACCCGGACATGATGATGAAGCTCTGGCATGCCGGAGTCCGTTATTATAAGGGAGTGGGCGCCTCGCGAGTTTATCACTTTGGTTCCAAGACCACCGACCGCATCAAAAAGAATGACGGATATAATCAGTTCCTTCTGAAGTGGGGCCTCAGTAACTCCACGTTTTTCAAACTATTTCTGCGACAGGGAACACTCTTTGACGGACCTTGCGCCGATCCCCCCAGGACAGGTGAACTACGGACCCGACTTTGGAAGGATGCGGTGAAGAGGGTGCTTGCTTCTTTTAGAGCCGGTGATAGGTGATCCGTAGATTAGGGTCTTATCAAAAATTAAGCATCAATCCCTCATTTCCGGTCACCCGTTAGCACACGCTCGCCTTGAAAGGCATAACTGTCAACCAATGATGGCCAGGTGTGTTGGGAAACCCCCCACTTCAACACTTCAACACATTAACACTTCAACACTACTA
>DATHFS010000482.1:0-8531 GCA_035317975.1 Cyclobacteriaceae bacterium
GATGAATGTGTATAACCAGAAGTTCGCCCAGAATTTTGTTAATAAAGGCGATCTTCTGTTAAGCGTGGTCCCGAAACGGGATAAGTACTATGCTAAGGTAGTAATCCCGCAACGGGACATTCGGTATGTGAAAGTGGGCCAGGCCACGCACCTTAAGGTGGACGCATTTAATTTCTTTGAAAAAGGTATTCTCCAGGGAGAAGTGAGCTATGTGCCGGAACGGAAACCCAAAGAAGATTTCTTTGTCATTATTGACCTTGCACCCTCGCCCCGATTCCAACTAAAAGCAGGTTACTCCCTGACCGGGGAAATTATTGTAGAAAAATTAAAGATCTACCAGTTTATTTCAAAGAAGCTCTTCAGGAAACTGGAACGTACTTAGAGGCTGTCGATCGAAATAATCTTGTTCTTGATGGCGTACTTTACGAGTTCAGTCGAATTCCTGAGCCCCAGTTTTTCCATGATATGGGTTTTGTGCGTCTCGACCGTTTTCGTGCTGATGAACAAGGTTTCAGCCAATTCCTTGTTCGTCTTTCCTGCCGCTACCAACCCAAGCACCTCATACTCTCTTTTGGTAAGATCATCGGGCAACTTTTTGTCAGCACTCTTTAATTTTTCGTGCGAGTAAAAATCCTCGAATACCAATTTCATGATGGCATCGTTAAAAAAACGGCCGCCGCCGTGTACGGTACGCAGCGCTTCGAGGAGTGTTTCTTTATCGACGTCTTTTGGCAGGTAGCCATCCACTCCTGACTTTATCCCTGCTGAAACGTACTCCCTGCTGATTTCCATTGTCAGCAATACGACTTTAATGGTGGGATCAAAACCTTTTATCCAGCGGGTGGCCTCAATGCCTGTCATGCCGCCCATCATAATATCCATTAATATGACATCGGGTCGGTTTTCCCGTACCTGGTTAATGGAATCTTCACCCGACGATACGGAGCCGATCATCTCCAAATCGTCTGTATTTTCTATCATGGATTGTACGCCATCGCGGATTAATTGATGGTCGTCCACCAACAGGACTTTAATTCGTTCAGCAGGTTTCATTATTTCCTTACAATTTGATCTGAAATGGGACGAGCAAGTTAATCAATTTCATTCATTTGAACTCTTTGCGGCCATTTTCGGTTTGGACCCTTTCACCTGAACCTGGAAACCGGAGTTTCCTGACCGGGGTTTATATTTCAACAATTCGACATACTGACCAACTTAAATCGTATCTTGTATTTATTATCCCTTCTATGCAAGCTTTTTGACACAAGGCTTGCATCTTTTCTGCATTAATCTGTTTTTTCTTGAATCAAGTCTCTCCGGAGCACTTGTCCTGAGTCCTGTTTTGTCAAAACTTTATTCTAAGAATGAAAACTGAACTCGTCGACAGCAATGAGGCAGGCACAGACAGCCAGGCTATCGATTTTATACCTATTCCGTCTGAATTTACTTTTCAACTCATAGTTGAATCCGTCCCTACCGCCGTGATTCTGGTGAACGGGGCAGGCAAAATTGTCGTGGTCAACCGCTATGCTGAAAAACTGTTGGGGTACGATCGCAGCGAATTGATAAGTCAGTTGATTGAAATCATCATTCCGGAGTGGTGTAACGAAAAAAACCCTGGCTACCTGAACCTGTTTTTCAATTCGGCGGAAGCCTGCGTTATCGGTTCCAGGGGGGAACTGATTGCGTTGCGGAAAGGCGGAGCAGCGTTTCCTGTTGAAATTGGATTAAATCCTTTGTTGACGGCCGGTAACGGCTTGGTACTGGCTGTGATTGCAGATATCACTGAAAAAATGCATGCAGAAGAACGGTTCCGCCTGGTGGTGGAGTCTGCCCCCAATGCGCTTGTCTTGATCAATAAGGAGGGAAAGATTACCCTGGTCAATAGTTCAGCTGAAAAATTGTTTGGGTATTCAAGGGAAGAGATGATCGGTCAAACGATGGAGATGCTGACCCCGGGGAGGTTTAAAGAGGGCCAACCGCACTTCCGCGATATGCTTCAGGCTACTCCTAAAGTCCGTTCCATGGGTGCCGGACGGGATCTCGTTGCGATCCGAAAGAATGGAAGTGAATTTCCGGTCGAGGTAGGATTGAGCCCACTCGATTCTACCGAAGGGAACATGGTGATGGCGTCCATTATAGACACTACGGAAAGAAAAATACAGGAAGCACACCGGTTAAAGAGTGACTTTTTAGCAAACATGTCGCATGAACTGCGTACACCGTTGAATGCCGTTCTGGGGTTCTCGGAATTAATGATCGACAAAAAAGTCGGCGACCTGAATGCCAAACAACTGGAATACCTGAATGATATACATGCCAGCGGAAGCCATTTGCTCCGATTGATCAACAATGTGCTGGACCTATCCAAGATCGAGGCTGGTAAGGCCGATTTACGGACAGAATCGTTCGACATGGATGAAGTCATTGCCGGGGTAACCAAAGTACTAAAGCCGATTGCCGATCAGAAGCACGTTCAGATCGAGCAAGATCTGTCTGCGGAAATCAAAATCGTTCGAATTGATAAGAATAAATTCCGGCAGATCCTCTACAATCTTTTGTCGAATGCGATAAAATTCAGTCTGGATGGAGGGATTGTAGAAATTCGGACTACGCGGCACGGGAACGAGGAGTTCATTCTGAAAGTAAGCGATGCCGGAATAGGCATTTCCCAGGAAAACCTGAAAAAATTATTTATTCCATTCGTTCAATTGGATTCAGGCCTGGCACGCATGCATGAAGGTTCCGGGCTTGGCCTGGCCTTAACCAAAAACATCGTACTCCTTCACCGGGGAGAAATTCAGGTGGAGAGTACCCTGGGCAAGGGCAGTACCTTTTCCGTCATCATGCCGATTATCTATAAAAAACAGCAACCGCTAACAGGATGAAAAGCGAGGGAAAAGTAATGATCGTAGACGATAATGCAGCCAATCTTAAATTGGGCGGCGATCTTCTGGAAATTGAGGGATTTGAAGTGTGCCGATGCATTGATGCCGAAAGCGCCATAAAATCACTTGACCTGTTTCATCCCGTTCTGATTTTGATGGATTTGGCTCTTCCGGGTATGGATGGATTACAGCTGACACGGAAACTAAAAGCGGAAGAAAATACCAGGAAAATCAAAATCGTTGCGCTCACCGCCTCTGCTATGAAAGGCGATAAAGAAAAGATCCTGTCGGCCGGATGCGACGGGTACATCACCAAGCCGATTGATACGAGAAAATTCAAGAAACAGATCCTGCAGTATTTACAATACCTGTAATCTGAAAAATGAAAAAGGACACCATTTTAGTCGTCGACGACACGGCACAAATTCTAAAACTGAGCAGGGACATATTTGAAATGGCCGGATTCAATGTGATTACGGCAATGGACGGGGAACAAGCCCTTCGGGTTCTTGCTGACGAGAAAATCGACCTGGTCGTCACCGATATTTTAATGCCCAATACGGATGGGTACCTCCTTTGCTACACCATGCGGACGACGGAGAAGTTAAAAGACATTCCCGTCATCATTTATTCCGCGACGTACACCTCCTTCAGTGATGAAGAAATGGCGATGGAAATGGGCGCTGACAAATTCATCCGTAAACCGGCTTCGATGGATGAACTGATAGCAGCGGCCCGCGATCTTTTGTCTGATTCCAGGAAACTCCCGCACAAGATTCCCGCAAAGCCCAAATCACTCGAAGCAGCGAGGTTGTACTATGAAGGATTGGCCATTCGACTGGAGGCAAGAACCATTGAACTGATCGATAGAAAAGAGAAACTGGAGCAAGGTGAATCGCGACTAAATGAAGCACAGACTATAGCGCACCTCGGCAGTTGGGAGATTGATATGGAACACGACCTTCAACACTGGTCCGATGAGATGTTCAACATTTTCGGAATTGTCAAGGGAGAAGGAGTGCCTTCAACAGAATTGTTTTTATCCTTCATCCACCCGGATGATCTGGATTTTGTAAGTAAAAAAATTGATACCGCTTTTAAAACGCTGACGGATTCCATGTTTGATTTTCGATTTATCCGGAAGGGGGGTGCCCTTAGACAAGGGTACTCTAAATACCGGTTCGAATTTAACAAAGACAGAAAACCCGTTCGGCTTTCGGGGATCGTACAGGATATAACTGAAAAAATGCAGGCCGCAGAGGCATTGCAGAACGCTCATGACCGTTTAGTGTTTCATATTGAGAATGCCCCGCTAGGCTTCATTGAATGGGATGACCAACTCCTCGTCAAATCCTGGTCCAAACGGGCAGAAGAAATCTTTGGATGGACCGAGAAGGAATTTGTGGACGCCGGAAAGACCGGCTATAGCCAGGTGTATGAGGAAGATCGGCCCGTGATGAGCGAAATAGCACACCAATTGGTTAGCGGCGAATTGACCAGAAACCGGGTTCAGCACCGGAACTATACAAAAGACGGCAGAGTGATTTGGTGTGAATGGTTTAATTCCGCACTTAAAGATAAAGAGGGGAAAGTAATTACCATTATGTCACTGGTCCAGGATATCACCGATCAAAAAACAATGGAGGTCATTCAGCGTGAAAAACTGGAACGGTTGGTGGAAGAACGCACACACAAACTGAATGAGTCGCTAAAGAAGGAAAAAGAGCTTGTGGAGATGAGGAATAAATTCGTTTCCATTGCTTCCCATGAGTTTAGAACGCCCCTTTCCACCATTAGCTTTGCCGCCGAGTCCATTCGTAATTATTTTCATCAACTGACAGCCGAAGAAATAAAGCGGAAGCTGATTAAAATTGAAGATCAGACAAGCCACATGACCAATCTCCTGGAGGATATATTGACCCTCGGGAAATCGGAGACGGGCAAAATAAAAGTGAAGCGCATCAGCCTGGATCTGAAAGAGTTTATGGAGTCCCTCATTGAAGAAGTCCGGGCCACGGTGAAAGAAAAGCGGGAAATCAACTTTACCTTTTCATGCGACAGCCATAAAGTGAATGCAGATGATAAGTTATTGCGGAATGTGTTCAATAATTTATTAACCAATGCGCTCAAATTCTCCTCTGCCGGGACGCCGGTTACCATTGCCGTATCCGACTTTGAAGGAGAAGTCCTGATTGAGGTCGCCGATGAAGGCATCGGGATCGAAGAAAGTGAATTGACGTCCGTTTTCGAATCTTTTCAACGCGGCTCAAATGCTTCTGCCGTGCAGGGAACAGGCTTGGGTCTGTCTATTCTGAAAAAGGCTGTAGAACTCATGGATGGAACGGTTGAAGTGAAAAGCTGCGTGAATAAAGGTTCCACGTTCAGAGTTCAGATCCCCCTCCGATGAACAGGATCCTCATGGTAGAAGACACCGCTCACTTGTCCGAGGAAATTTCAGATATCCTCCGGCTGGAGGGGTACCAGGTAACCATCGCTGATAACGGGCTGCGCGCGCTGGAGCTTTTACCTGAAGCCAGCCCTGACCTGATCATTACGGACCTGTTGATGCCCCGGATGGATGGGTTTGAACTGATTCAGCGCGTCAGGTCAATGGCTTCATTCAAATCAATTCCAATCATCATTCTATCGGCGAAGACATCCAACGCCGATAAAATCCGCGGAAAAGAGGCAGGGGCGAACGCGTTTATAGGAAAGCCCTGCAAAGCCTATGAGTTGGTGGCATCCATCAACGCGTTACTTAGGCATAAACCGACCACACACACTAGGGGTTTACCCCGATGAACCTGCTTGAAATAGTGCCCTAGGCGTCGAAATTCACACACTTCCGTTCTAATTGCCCTGCACCGGTGTTTTCCCTGATTTTATCAAAATCGGTTTTTCCCTGACGGACCGGTAATCTATTGTAGCCAACTTCGTTGCCGACTAAAACAAGAGAAGGTATAGCAGAAAGACCGCCCTTTCGGGTGCAAGGTCAATTCGTTTAACCATTTTAAATCATGAGTTCGCAAGGCCTGATTGAAAAATTTATTTACAGTTGTTCCCATGATTTGCGGGCACCGGTTTCTTCCATTCAGGGACTTGTACGCATCGCGGAATACTACCCTCATCATGATGAGATCCATAAATGCCTCGAAATGATTGAGGCCTGCACGCATGAAATGGACAAGCGGCTATCGACGTTACGGCAATACATGGTAAACGATCAGCACACGTTAGTGTTTGAAACGATTGATCCGCTTGAATTAATTCACAAGGCAAAGAGTGAATTCAAAAATCAGCTTGGTGTGTGTAAAATTGATCTGGTTGCCGACACCGGGCCTGCTAGTTCGTGGACGATTGATAAATACTGTGCGCTCAGGATCCTGGAACACCTGATCTCAAATTCGATTGCCTTTCATGATCCCGAAAAAAAAGAAAGCAAGATTGTTGTTCGGGTTGAATCCAATGATCGCGGTTCCGTGCTGGAAGTGTCGGACAATGGCAAAGGGATTCCGGAAGATCAGCAGGCAAGAATTTTTGACGTTTTTTACAGGGCGACGGAAGACTCCATTGGACCTGGTATGGGTTTGTTTCTTGCCCAAAGTCTAACCGAAAAGATGGGAGGGCATATAAGCTGTACCTCTACGCTCCATTTGGGTACCACCATCCGGGTTTCTTTCCCCAAACTATAATTATTTTTCCAACTCCACAGCCTGTACCGGCACGTCCCAATGGGCAATCAGCAACTCAAAACGGTGCTGTTCATCCTTCACCAATAGTAGCAACACGCCGGGTTTGGCAAATAATGTTTTCATGACAGTGACTTTAGTTTTAGATTCACCTCTAATAACAGTAAATTAAATCAAGTCGAGTAAAATAAATAGGAGTTGCTCAAAAACCGTTGAATAAGCGTTCAATCGATAATTTTTTGGTTACTTGGCGGTGATTTTAGGGGCATTGTTAATGGAGATCACATGAAGTATCAAAAACTCCACCCGGAGGGGCCTTCCGTTTCCCGCCTGATCGCTGGTGCATGGCGTTGGCATACGGTTTCCTACGAGGTAGTAGAGCGGTTGATCCGCACGTCCCTTGACAACGGGATAACGACCTTCGACCACGCTGATATTTACGGCGATCATGGCAACGAAAAGATTTTCGGTGATGTATTGAGGCAGCAGCCAGCCCTCCGCAGCACCATGCAACTGATCACCAAATGCGGGATCAAGTTCCCTTCAGCGCATCGCCCGGACACCAGGGTGAAACATTATGATACCTCGAAGGAACATATTGTATGGGCTGCTGAAAACTCCCTTCGCATGCTGGGGGCGGACAAAATCGATGTGTTGTTGATTCATCGACCCGACCCTCTTCTTCATCCGCAGGAAGTAGCAGAAGCATTCACACAGCTAAAACAACAAGGCAAGGCGCTTCATTTCGGAGTTTCCAACTTTACTCCGGCCCAATTTGAGATGCTGCAGGGTTATCTCCCTTTTCCACTTGTTACTAATCAAATCGAAATCTCTCTTTTCCTGCCCCAACCCCTTTTTGACGGCTCTGTCGATAGCTTGATGAAGCACAGGGCCAGCGCTATGGCCTGGTCGCCGCTGGGGGGCGGAAAATTCATAGCCGGAGAAAATGAATCCAGCCGCCGTGTGCTCGACGGCTTACATCAGTACGGTCAACGCTATCAGGCCAGTCCAAGCCAATTGCTATTGGCCTGGCTGCTAAAACATCCCTCCTCCCTATTCCCAGTGATCGGCACTACCAAACCGGAGCGAATTGCTGAAAGTGTTAAATCGCTGGATATCGTGCTCGATCGGCAGGATTGGTTTGAGATGCTGAAGTGGGTCACGGGGAAAGATGTTGCATAGTGTTTCCCGCAGATCGCGCAGATTTACGCAGAGGAGCTCAGCGAAAATCAAGCCGGCAGAGGCGGATTTAATGGACGCATTCAAAAAGGAGCCTGTAAGAAAACGGCGCTATAGGACCGTCATCGCCGAAATCCGAGTAGTGCTCACAATCCAGTTTGCAAGTCTCACCGAATAATTCTGCGCAAATCTGTGCGATCCGACTGCGCCAAGGCTTCGTCGGACACGTCTGCGGGAAACAATTCTACGGTAAAAGATTTCGCCTGCAAACCTTTCTCCCCTCATCTTTGTATTCTTACTTGCGCCTTATTCGCGGCCCCATTTCATGTCAAAACCTGCTTCAGAGAAGAAAATACTTGACCTTACCGGGCATGAGTTCATCGAGGTCATCGGCGCGCGCGAGCACAATCTTAAGAATATCAGTGTCAATCTTCCCCGCAATCAACTGGTGGTTATTACCGGGATCAGCGGAAGCGGCAAATCATCACTGGCCTTTGATACCATCTATGCCGAGGGCCAACGGCGGTATATGGAAAGTTTTTCTGCCTATGCCCGCAGCTTTATCGGCAACCTGGAACGCCCCGACGTAGACAAAATCAACGGGTTGAGCCCGGTCATTTCTATTGAACAAAAGACAACGTCACGCAACCCACGCTCAACCGTGGGCACGGTGACAGAGATATATGATTTCATGCGCCTGCTGTACGCCCGCGCGGGGGAAGCATTTTCCTACCTGACGGGGGAGAAGATGATCCGCCAATCCGAAGACCAGATA
>DATHFS010000483.1:0-2094 GCA_035317975.1 Cyclobacteriaceae bacterium
TGCAGCATGGACTCGCTCAATTCTAATAACTTGCTTAGAATCTGTGTTTTAACTTGTGTTGTTTCAGTTTGAATATCCACGGCTTCCTTCCTAAAATTTTCCTCTCCTAATTGACTGTGAAATTTTTACGACTTGTTTTTCCGCCTTTGCTCGATGATCCAATCTAAGGCATCGTCTTTGTTTGAGAAGAATTTTGCCTGAAAATTCTTTTGTGTTTTTATAAAAATGTTTGCAAATAGCGTGGATAAAGGATTCGTTGCAATAAATGCAATGCCCAGGATATTTTTCTGGCCGGTGTCAGGCCGTTTCATGTACTCTTTGGCCTCGGAGGAGATCTCCCTCACATTGGAGGCATCAAGAATAACATAGTGCTTAGTATTTTTTGTAAAATCCAGGCGATTGGCAACAATTTCTCTTGCTACAGCCAAATCGATCTTCAGATTGCCTGGAAACTCAGCAAAGATAATGTCACTGTGCTCCTCTGTAAAGCATGTAACCAAAGGATACATTTCTTTTCTCATACGCGAGGCAAATTGAGTTTTTCGGATTTTATTCTGTTCAGCCAATTGATCGCATCCGCTTTGTTTGTAAACAATTTAGCAGGAATGGTTGGGTTATTTATCTTGAGATAAAGGTTAATAAACAGGGTTGCTACCACGTTATTCGATAAAAAAGCGCCCCCTAGAAGGGCTTTCAGTCCCCCTTCCGGGTTATTCATATAGTCACGCGCTTCCTTATTGACTGATTTAACGTTGGTGAAATCGATTATCGTATAGACGGGTTTGCCATGGGTATAATCCAACCTGTTATCCACCAATTCTTTGGCGATGTTAATATCTATTTCAAGTTTCGGCGAATAAATGCCAAATATGGTATCAGTATGAGCATCCTCCGTCCATATAGTAATGTGTTTGTATTTTTTCTCATTCATTTAGCGTAATTAATTTGTTGGAATGTGCTGAGTGATTCCATATTGTAGTTGTCATCTGATTGAATGTACGCGGATTTTTTTACGAGCTTGGTGCCGAACTTGTGCTTCTCAATGTCAGCGCCAAATCCAAAATAAAGCTTTTTGGACTTAAGATCAGCGGCCCGCTTGACCGCCTGAAACAAGATCTGCCGATAGGTGCCATACATTTGATTGGCTTCATAATTTAGCCCCACGAGCATGGGAATGTAATTTCCAGCTGGCGACCTATAGCATATACCGAAACCCATCGTTTCTGCACTGGTGCTATCGTTCAAAGTCAGTTCAATTATTTCCCAGGAATCGTACTTATTGAAGTTATGAAAGAATTTATCCGGCAGGTAAAACGTATTCATCTCAAATGCGCGATCTTTTACTTGTTTATACAGATTGAATTTTTCTCTCACCTTATCAGGTGGTATGGAGGAGTTAATTTTTACGGAAAATAGCGGTTGATTGGGCAAGACGTATTTTCTCACATGGGTTCTTGATTTAGCAGACAACGTTTGCAAAAATTCGTCATTCGTGGTCCAATTCAGGTTTTCAATGATATGGTCAGTAAACATATCGGATCTGAAGAATCCTTCTTCCGTCAGAATATCGCGAAGTTCTGTGTCGCTGGTATCAAAATCGCGAAGAAGGACTGCACTTGCCCCAGCTTGCTGTTTTACGTCATTCATGATGGTGACCATTTCCAGCAGAGCACTCTTCCACTGAGGGTGACCCCTATCGAGGTACAAATGATTCCCTACGGTCAACAGGGAACCCATCATGACCACCTTGGAGGTCAAGTAATATTTTTCCTTTTTTCTGATTTCCTCGATTTGTCTAGAAACATCCGCCGAAGCGATCATATCATCTTTACATAACAACTCGCTGAAAAAAGTAGCCAGTACGGGCTTTTTATTCTGATCCCGGATGATCAAATAATGGAAATTCCAGTTGTTTTCCGGCTCGGGATTATCACAGAATGTTTCTTCAATAAACCGGCAACCCTCCCAGTCGAAGCTACCGTTGTCGGCCAGCAATGGGTCCCAAACGGTCTTATCAATTTTGTGTATAGTAGTTTCGTGTTGAATATCAAACGCCTCCGGGCCAAGGCTTTTTAGGTCTGGCAAGTAACGTTT
>DATHFS010000484.1:0-8187 GCA_035317975.1 Cyclobacteriaceae bacterium
TTTGATATCCGAACCATGATAATGCACATGAGAAGAAAACCCTTTCCATTTCTCCACATCCGCCTTGCCCCGGCGTGAGAAGGTGTTGATGTCTCCTAGCAATGCCGTACGGAACTGATCATCCGTTTGTTCGGTTCTGCCCAGGCCGACGATGGCAAAGTTCTGCGGCAGCCAGCTGTCGAGAAACAAATTAAACAAAGCAGGGATCAGCTTGCGTGAAGTCAGGTCTCCTGTTCCTCCAAAAATAAAAAAGAGGGTGGGCTGAGATTGAATGGGGTTCTTGGTTGAATTCATTTTTGGATCTTATTTGGCAAACCATTGAGTGTGGAATACGCCTTCTTTACCAATCCGTTCATAGGTATGAGCCCCGAAATAATCGCGTTGGGCCTGGATCAGGTTGGAAGGCATCCGATCGCTTCTAAAACTATCGAAGTAGCTCAGGGATGAGGTGAAGGCCGGAAGAGCAATCCCCGACTGAATGGCAGAGGATAAAACCAATCGCGTTGCCGGAAGGAGACTACTGATTTTTTTCTGTATTTCCTTATCCAAAAGTAAATGGGGCAACTTCGCGTCATTCTTAAAAGCCTGGTAAATATCCCTGAGGAAAGCAGAGCGGATAATACATCCCCCTCTCCATATTTGTGCGATACGATCCAGCTTCAGGCTATACTGATATTCCGCCGATGCCTGCGAAAGCAAATGCATCCCTTGCGCATAGGAAATAATGGTACTGAAATAAAGAGCGGCTTCCAGTGATTTTATGAATTCATCCGGCGCCTGGGTAACCTTATTCCCTTCATTGGGATATAATGAGGCCGCTTTCACACGGAGTGCCTTATACCTGGAAAGGTCGCGCATGGACACAGCGGTATCAATAACCGAAAGGGGGACTTGCAAATCCATCGCCACCTGGGACGTCCACTTCCCGGTGCCCTTTGACCTGGCCTCGTCTTTGATATCATTGAGCAGGAGGTGACCGGATTCTTTAAATGCAAATATATCTTTAGTGATCTCGATCAAAAAGGACTGCAACCTGCCTTTGTTCCATTGCGTGAACGTATCATGAATTTTTTCGTCTGACAGGCCCAGCCCCTTTTTCATCATTTCATAAGCCTCTGCAATCAATTGCATCAGACCGTATTCAATACCATTGTGCACCATCTTCACAAAGTGACCTGAGGCGCCAGGACCGATGTACGTGACACAGGGCTCCCCGTTTACCTTGGCTGCTACGGATTCAAAAATGGGTTGAACCACCCGATACGCTTCCGGGTCTCCGCCGGGCATCATGCTCGGGCCTTTCCGCGCTCCCTCCTCTCCTCCCGATATACCCATTCCAAAAAAGTGCAATCCTTTTTCTTTCAGCGCTGCTACCCTGCGGTTGGTATCGGTGAAGTGCGAGTTCCCGCCATCGATGATCAGATCCCCGGCATCCAGCAGGGGCACAAGTTCTTCGATAACGTTGTCGACAATTTTGCCGGCTGGCACGAGCATCATAATTGCCCTTGGTTTCTGCAAACTTTCAATGAATTCCGCTGCAGAATGGAAGCCCTTCACATTCGCTTTCTGCGATTCTTTGCCAAGCTGGGCTATCTTGCTTTCATCCTTATCGTGGCCCGCCACTTTAAAACCGTGATCGGCCATGTTCAACAAGAGGTTGCGGCCCATCGTGCCGAGACCGATCATTCCAAAAACGTAGTTATCGCCCTTCATGTCGTGATAATAAAGTTCCTATAAGTTCTCCAGAATATCCCTGGTCTGTTGAAATCCTTCATGTTGCAATGCGCGCATACCCAGTGTGGCTGCTGCCAATACGAGCATGGGGCGATCGTCAAAGTAGATACTGTCCTCCGCCCGGGTGTGAGCAACACCCAACGCCAATTGGAATATCTCCGGATCGGGTTTCGCCATGCCTACTTCGCAAGAGGAAATAAACGCGTCAAAACAGTTCTTCAATTTGAATTTCTTTATTCTGTAGTCGTTCAACTCCTTACCCTCATTGTTGATCGCAATGATCCGGTGGTGCGTTTGTTTTTTCCACGCCGTCAACCAGGGTACCATATCCGGCAATTCTTCCGATTGGGCAAACATAAACTCCTTAAACTGTTGATGATTGAAACTTCTGGGCTTGGTGAAAACAACCGTATCGAGATATTGGTTTAATGTGATCTTACCAATTTCATAAATATTAAAAATAAATTGATGAAGAGCGTCCATTTCTTCAAAGTCAAGGTCGAAGAACCCGGCCGCCTTTTGTCGCGCCGGGCGGTCCCACCCGTTGGTCAATAAAACTCCACCTATATCGAGGAATATGGTCCTGGGCCCTTTTCGATCCATTCCTTTGCCCCTTTTACTCGTTCTCCAACTGCTTAACTTTTTCCAACCTTCGCTTGTGTCTTTCGCCGCCAATGAACTTCGCCATCAGAAAACCGGCAATAAGTTCTTTTGCCATACTGGTGCCAATCACTCTTCCGCCGAGGCAGATCAGGTTCATATCATCATCCTCGACACCCTGGTGCGCTGAAAAACTATCATGAATTAATGCAGCCCGAACCCCCGCGACCTTATTCGCCGCGATCGAAGCCCCTACTCCACTTCCGCACACGGCTATCCCACGTTCTATTTCTGCCGAGGCGATGGCCCTTGCCAACGGCTCAACAAAATCCGGAAAGTCGTCTGTGTCGTCTTTACTGAACGCCCCAAAATCCTTCAACTCATGGCCCAACGAAGTAAGCCAGGATTTCATTTCTTCTTTTAGCAGGTATCCACCATGGTCTGCAGCGATCCCTATTTTCATATTCAAGTGATTACGTATCGGTTGTTTGCCACCAAGGCACTAAGACACGAGGGTTATTTTTTTTGTTTCGTTTTGCTATTCATTACTTAACCATAATCCCGGGGTCTACGTCGAAGCTAAAAACGCAAATTCATTGATATTTGATTTAACAGCTAAATCCAAAAAGGCGTTCGTGTCTTTGTGTCTCAGTGGCAAACGGCTACGGTCAGGAAATCAATTCTTTTGCTTTCTTGACAACATGATCCACCGTAAAGCCAAAGAATTTCATTAGATCACCAATAGGACCCGATTCACCGAATGTGGTCATACCGATGATGGCGCCTTCATCGGTAACATATTTATGCCACCCCAACGGCGAAGCGGTCTCTACTGCCAGCCGCTTGCGGATGCCGGAAGGCAATACTTTTTCCTTGTAGGCGGAATCCTGTTTTTCAAACAACTCCCACGAAGGCATGCTCACTACCCGCGCCGCTATGCCTTGTTCCTTCAGTTTTGCCTGGGCCTCCATGATGAGGGAAACTTCGGAACCGGTCGCAATCAGGATCACCTTTGGTTTCTCTGAATCGGATAAAATATAAGCGCCTTTTTCCAGTTGGGATGCGCTTCCATATTTTGTCTGGTCAATGACCGGAAGACCTTGTCGTGTGAGGACGATCAACACCGGGCCGTCCTGATGTTCGAGGGCAACTCTCCAGGCCTGGGCGGTTTCATTGGCATCGGCAGGGCGGATCACCGTCATGTTAGGAATGGATCGAAGGGAAATCAATTGTTCCACCGGTTGATGGGTTGTGCCATCTTCACCTAGTCCAATACTGTCGTGGGTATAAACAACGATGGGCCGCACTTTCATAATGGCCGCCAACCGGAGGGGAGGGCGCATATACTCGGAAAAAATCAAAAAAGTAGCGCCAAAAGGAATGATGCCTTTCGTCAGGGCCATTCCGTTGAGGATGGATCCCATGCCATGTTCGCGGATACCGAAATGAAAATTGCGACCGGCATAATTGCTTGCCGTAAACGCTTCGTACTTCTTCAGCCACGTTTCGGTAGAAGGCGCCAGGTCGGCTGAGCCACCGATCAGGGAAGGAAGTGAGTCAGCGATGGCATTCAACACTTTTCCGGATGCCTGGCGGGTGGCTATCTTTCCCTCTTCAGCTTTGAAAACGGGCAGCTTTTCTTTCCACCCATCCGGCAATTTTCCGCTACTCAATAATTCATATTCTTTTGCCAGATCCGGATGGGCTTTCTGATATCCTTTGTACAGTTCGTTCCAGGTCTTTTCCTTCTCGCTCCCTTTTTTTCCACAGCCGCGGTAAAACGCCAGTACATCATCGGGAACGACGAACGATTTTTCGGGGTCGAATCCCAGATTTTGTTTTACCAGTTTTAGCTCCGCTTCTCCCAAGGGAGAGCCGTGCGCACCTGCCGTATCTACCTTGTTTGGGCTGCCAAAGGCGATGTGTGTACGGATCTTTATGATCGAAGGGCGCTGTGTTTCTTCCTTCGCCTTTTTTACGGCCTGAGCAATGGCTTGTATGTCATTTCCATCCTCTACGATTTGCACATGCCAGTCATACGCTTCAAAGCGTTTGGCTACATCTTCCGTAAATGCAATTTTCGTATCCCCTTCTATGGAAATATGATTGTCGTCGTATAAATAAATGATGTTTCCCAACTTGAGGTGGCCCGCCAGCGAAGCAGCCTCGGAGCTGACGCCCTCATTCAAATCGCCGTCGCTGCAAATCGCATAGATGTGATAGTTGAAAATCTCAAACCCCGGCTTGTTGTAGCGCACAGCCAGGTACTTTTGAGCAATTGCAAAACCAACGCCGTTGGCAAAACCCTGACCTAACGGTCCGGTAGTAACCTCCACGCCTTTCAGCAATCCATATTCGGGATGGCCTGCTGTCTTGCTGTGCATTTGCCGGAAGTTTTTAATATCCTCCATCGTGATATCGGGATATCCCGTAAGGAAAAGGAAATTATACAGCAGCATGCATCCATGTCCTGCCGAAAGAATGAACCTGTCCCGGTTAGCCCATTCCGGATTTTGCGGATTGTAGTTCATGGCCTCGGACCATAAAACATGGCCCATGGGTGCGGCGCCCATCGGCATGCCGGGGTGACCTGAATTCGCCTTTTGTACTGCATCCGCTGCCAATACCCGGACGGTGTTGATAGCAGTTTGCGCCAGGTTCTGATCGTTACTTTGCATAAGTGAAATGGGTTGATCCCAGGAGGTTATTTTTTATGATGGTCATTATACGTTGTAATGATTATCTTTTTGCCAGAGTTTGGCTCCGCCTTTTATACCATCGGCATTGGATACCCGCGTGATGGTGTCATCGGTCTCAAAACTGATCTTTTTTGAATTTCCGCCACTGATATACAAATGATCATAGTTGAAAACGGTTTTTAGAATAGCAATTACTTTTTTTATTCGCTTGTTCCATCGCTCCAGCCCTACTTCCTCCAACACTTTCGCGCCGATGTATTGGTCATAGTCCCTGTCTTTGGAGATCGGGTGATGAGCGATCTCGAAATGGGGAAGCAAAATTCCGTCCATCAGCAGGGCCGTTCCAAAACCGGTGCCGAGTGTCACGACCATTTCCAGGCCTTTGCCGCTCGCAACCCCTAATCCCTGCAGGTCAGCATCGTTTACTACCCGCACGGGCTTTTTCAGGATGTCGCCAAGCCGTTTGCTTAAGTCAACTCCTTTCCACTTTTCTGTGCCCAGGTTCGGGGCGGTGTACACCACGCCTTTTTTTACGTAACCTGGAAATCCCACCGAGACTTTATAATAAGCCTTGAAGTCTTTGGTAAGTTCCACAATCGCCTGTAAAATATGTTCGGGATCACCGGAAGTGGGCGTGTTCAGCCTCACGAAATCCATGAGCATGTTTCCCTCAATGTCCAACAGCGTCGCCTTAATGCGCGACCCGCCAATATCGATAGAAAGGATTTTTTCGCCGGGATCAGGACTACTCATAGGGAGAATGGTAAGGGGACAGTAAGTAATAGGTTGGCCAAATATAGGGGAAAAAATAAGCCCGATGACCTGCCCCGACGTGTCGGGGTTCGCTGATTTCAAGCTCCTATTCTAATAATCTGCGAATCTGTGGTTTATACCTGGTGGGAAAACAAAAAAACCACCTTTTGGGGTGGTCTTTCTTAAGAATCAAAGTCTAAATAGAGTTATTTTACTAATCTATGCGTTCAACTCTTACGGCATTCATGCCCTTCTTTCCTCTTTCTACATCGAACTTAACTTTATCGTTTTCACGAATCTCGTCGATCAGACCGGAAGAGTGGACAAAGATGTCCTCACTTGAATCCGACGGCTTAATAAACCCAAACCCTTTTGAGTCATTGAAAAATTTTACTGTTCCTTCCATTTGTTTGTTATAATTAATTGATTAAAAAAAACACTGTTATAAAGAGAAAACCAGTTCTCTTTCTGCTTTGGCATTGAATGATTCGATTAAATTCTGTCCCCTGATGAAAAAGACGGGGAAACCAAGGTATTTGATTGAATTATTTCATTAAGGAAGGTGGAAACAACAAAGAAACTGAAGGGCACTGTTGAAGGCACGGTTACTTAAAATGCTGCGCAAATGTAGACATTGCTATCCAATTAATCTAATGATCCTCAACATAAATTTCATTGCTCAACCCAGGGCACGAACTTCGATTTATAGTAATCAATATCCAGGGCTTTGAATCTTCCCGCATGCTTCCCTAGCCTTACTTTGTATTCGTCCCAGCTCCTGCCTGTCGCCGGAGACCAGCCAATCTCCGCATACCCCGCCATACGCGGGAAGACCATATATTCAATTTCATTCATGGTGGTGACTTTCTCCGTCCAGAGCGGACTCTCTATTCCCAAAATGTTTTCTTTTCCTAATCCCTCTACATAGGTAGCCGGATCCCATTTATAGGCGCTGTCGACTTCAATATATCCGGCCCACTTCTGGCCCAGTTGGGTGGTTGAGTCGTATTTCATATCAACGTATGTCACCTTTGCCGGCGACATGATGATTTTTGCCCCCTGCGCTACAGTAGCCTTGGCATAGGTGCCATGCTTCCAGAACTGGATAATCGTGTTCGGTTTCACCTTGGATTGAGCTGCTTCTTCCCACCCGATCATCTGTTTTCCATGGGCCTGAACGATGTCCTGGGCCTTATTGACATACAAGATATAGTCTTCCTTTTTTGTGGCGTGGCTTTCATCGCCACCAATGTGAAGATAGGGACCTGGAGTAAGTTCTGACAACTCGCGGAAAACATCGTCAATGAATTTGTAGGTAATGTCCTTCCGGACACACAGGGTGCTGAAGCCTACTTCTGTTCCCGTATACAGCGCCGGGGCTTTCCCATTGCAATTCAGCTCAGCATACGAAGCCAGGGCTGCGTTGATGTGACCCGGAGTGTCGATTTCCGGAATAATGGTAATGTATCGGTCCGCGGCATACTTGACGATGTCTTTGTATTGCTCCTGGGTATAGAATCCACCTTTGCCCCCTTCTACCTGGGTGCTGCCGCCCAGCGTAGTCAAATTGGGCCAGGATTTGATCTCAATCCGCCAGCCCTGATCGTCAGACAGGTGCAAATGCAATACGTTCATTTTGTAAAATGCAATCAGGTCGATGTAACGCTTCACCTCTTCCACGGTGAAAAAGTGCCGGGCCACATCGAGCATGGATCCGCGGAAGGAATAGCTGGGATAGTCGCGAATCGTACCCGTTGCCAATTCCCACGGCCCCGGCTGAACCGAGGATGCTTCTACCTTGTCCGGTAGGAGCTGACGGATCGTTTGCACGGCCCTGAATAGCCCTGCAGGGTGATTGGCAGTCACTTTCAGGAGATCGCTGGTGATCACAAGTTCATACCCTTCCTCTCCAAGTTGGGGATCCGTCCCTGAAGCGACGAGGTAGATATTTCCTTTTCCGGGAATCCCGTTGGCGGAGGAAACTTTCAAACCAAATCCGGTTGAAGCATTTAGTTTGTCTGCAAGGTATTGCCCAACCTGCTTCGCTTCAGCCGATTCACCCTCTATATATATAGCAGTCGCATTGGTTAATTCAAATACGCCGGCTGTTGCCGTCACGGAAACCGGTTTCGGAATGAGATTTTCCCTGGTAAGGTCTGTCGGAGCATGCCTCTTGCAAGACATCAGTCCAACAGCCATTAAAAAAATAGCAAATGTGAAATTTCTACAGGTCATGCCTTTATGGATTTTTGAAGTTCCGAATGTATAAAAATTATATGAATTATGAATTAGGAGGGCACAAAGACTTCATCATTCTAAATTCTTCATTCGTTATTCAAAATTCGAATTCGAATTTTGAATAACGAATGAAGAATTTAGAATGATGAAGTCTTTGTGCCCT